>NZ_JBIWPA010000022.1:83799-145517 GCF_044768035.1 Kitasatospora sp. NPDC101176 | reverse complement strand
GGTCCGATATCCGCTCACCCGCAGACGACTTGACCTGCCCCACCCTCGCCATACCCCAATCAACGAGACGACAGCGCCAAAGTCACTGGCATTGGATCTAGGCCCCGTCCGGCGGACGGCGCCCGTCGGGCCCCGGGCGGCACCCCCGCCCGCGCGGGCCGCGCCCCCCGGGGCGAGGGCTCACGCCAGGCCCCGGCGGGCGACCGCCGGGGGGCGAGTGCCCCGGATCGAGGCGACCATGTCCAGCACCTGGCGGGTCTCGGCGACCTGGTGCACCCGGTAGATCCGGGCGCCCAGCCAGGCCGAGACCGCCGTGGTCGCCAGGGTGCCGAGCAGCCGCTCGTTCACCGGCCGGTCCAGCGTCTCGCCCACGAAGTCCTTGTTGGACAGCGAGACCAGCACCGGGAAGCCGGTGGCGGTCATCTCCGGCAGCCGCCGGGTCGCCTCCAGCGAGTGCCGGGTGTTCTTGCCGAAGTCGTGCCCGGGGTCGATGACCACGGCGTCCCGCCGCACGCCCAGCTCCACCGCGCGCTCGGCCAGCCCGACCGTCACCCGCAGGATGTCCGCCATCACGTCCTCGTACCCGACCCGGTGCGGGCGGGTGCGCGGCTCCGCGCCGCCCGCGTGGGTGCAGACCAGCCCGACGTCGTGGCGCGCGGCCACCTCGGCGAGCTTCGGGTCGACCCCGCCCCAGGCGTCGTTCAGCAGGTCGGCGCCGACCTCGCAGACCGCGTCGCCGACCTCGTGCCGCCAGGTGTCCACGCTGATCACGGCCCCGGGGTGGCGCTTGCGCAGCTCGGCCACGAACGGGACGGTGCGCCGCAGCTCCTCCTCCACCGTGACCTCGTCACCGGGCCCGGCCTTCACCCCGCCGATGTCCAGGATCGCCGCGCCCTCGGCCATCGCACGGTCGGCGGCGGCGAACGCGGCCTCGTCCGCGAAGGTGGCGCCCTTGTCGAAGAACGAGTCCGGCGTCCGGTTGACGATCGCCATGATCACCAGCTCGTCGTCGCCGAATTCCCGCGGTCCCAGGCGCAGTGCCACCGATGTCTCCTCCACAGCTCCTGCGGGTGCGATGATGGCCCCCGGCCTCACTAGGGACCATGCTGTCATGATCAGTTTGGTAATCGGCACCCTGACGAGGAGCGGCCGGAAGTTCGGGAGGACAGCTCGTGTTCTGGGTGATCGTGGTCGCCATGGCCGTGGTGGTGGGTGGCGCCGCGCTGGTGGCGCTCGGCGGGGGCGGCTCGATGCCGGAGGCGGTGCCCGACCGCCTCGCGGCCCGCCTGCCGCAGGACCGTCCGCTGAGCAAGGCGGACGTCGACGACCTGCGGCTGCCGATGGCCGTCCGCGGCTACCGGATGGACGAGGTGGACGACGTCCTGGACCGCCTCGGCGCCGAACTCGCCTACCGCGACTCGCGGATCGCCGAACTGGAGGCCGCCGCCCACCTGCGCGGCGCGGTCGAGGCGACCAACGGCCCGGACGCCGGCGCCGAGCCGCTGCCCGGCCTGGAGGAGTTCGCGAAGGTCGTCGAACCGGTCGTCGTGCTCACCAAGGACGAGCCCGAGGACGCGAAGCCGGTGAAGGACCAGTGACCACCCCCGCGCAGGGGGCGGTGCTCGGTGCGGACGGCCTGCTCCGCTGCGGCTGGGGCGACTCCACCGACGACTACCGGGTCTACCACGACACCGAGTGGGGCCGCCCGGTGCACGGGGACGACGCCCTGTTCGAACGGGTCTGCCTGGAGGCCTTCCAGTCCGGGCTCTCCTGGCTGACCATCCTGCGCCGCCGGGAGGGCTTCCGCGCGGCGTTCGCGGGCTTCTCCATCGCCGAGGTCGCCGGGTTCGGGGAGGCCGACGTGGAGCGGCTGCTCGCCGACGCCGGCATCATCCGCAACCGCGCCAAGATCGAGGCGGCCATCGCCAACGCCCGGGTCGCCCGCGACCTGGACGGCGGCCTGGACGCGCTGATCTGGCGGTTCGCCGCCGCCCCGGACCGGCCGGCCCCCCGCACCCTGGGGGAGGTGCCGGCCGTCACGCCCGAGTCGACGGCGCTCGCGAAGGAGTTGAAGCGGACGGGCTTCCGCTTCGTCGGCCCGACCACCGCCTACGCCCTGATGCAGGCCTGCGGCCTGGTCGACGACCACCTGGCGGACTGCCACGTCCGCACCGGGGCCGCCGCCGGAGCGGCGGCGGGACCCGGCGGGTCCTAGCGGCCCAGGTAGGTCGGCTTCTCCTTGGCGATGAAGGCGCGGACCGCGATCCGGTGGTCCTCGCTCTCGCCCGCCAGGGTCTGCAGCTCGTCCTCCTTGTCCAGCAGCTCGTCCAGCGAGTGCGCGGCGCCGTACGCCAGCGACTCCTTGACGGCGCCGTAGGCCACCGTCGGGCCCTCGGCCAGCTCCCGGGCGAACACCCGGGCGGTGGCGGCGAGTTCCTCGGCGGGGACGACCTTGGTGGCCAGTCCCAGCTCCATCGCCTCGGTGGCCTTGACCGTCCGCGGCAGCATCAGCAGCTCGGTGGCCTTGGCGTGCCCGACCAGCCGGGGGAGCGTCCAGGAGGCGCCCGAGTCGGCGGTCAGGCCGATCCCGGTGAAGGCGGTGTTGAAGCCGGCCCGGTCGGACAGGATCCGGAAGTCGCAGGCGAAGGCCAGCGAGGCGCCCGCGCCCGCCGCCACCCCGCCCACCGCGGCGACGGTCGGCTTGCGCATCCCGGCCAAGGCCCGCACCAGCGGGTTGTAGTGCTCGGCGACGGTGCGCAGCGCGCCCTCGCCGGTCTCGTCGGCGCGCTTCAGCATCGTCAGGTGCTCGTTCAGGTCCTGCCCGACGCAGAACGCGCGCTCGCCGGCGCCGGTCAGCAGCACCGCCCGCACCGCCGGGTCGGCGGCCGCGGCGGTCACGGTGTCCCGCAGCGCGACCTTGGTCGCGACGTCCAGGGCGTTCATGGCCTCCGGGCGGTTGATGGTGATGACGGCCAGGCCGCCCTCGAGCTCGTACAGCACGGAATCGGACATGGGCGAGGGGCTCCCTTGTGATCGTCTCGGTGTCGGTCGTGTGCCAGGATGCCGGAGCACCCGTCCGGCTGGGGAGTGTGAGGTATCGCACCTTCCAGTGGCGTGCGCACGGCCGCCACGCCGGGGCTTATGACGGCAATTGCGGTGCTTGGGGGCGGTCCGGCCGAGGTTGCACCGAGAGTGATGTTGGTCATCAGGCCGTGGCATGCGGGATAATGGCTTCCGATCAATGCGTTCGATACCGGCGGTGGACGGACTGCCGGTGCGTAGCTGAGCGGTTGCAGGAAGGGGAACGAGCATGGCGGCCATGAAGCCGCGGACGGGTGACGGCCCGCTCGAAGTCACCAAAGAGGGACGGGGCATCATCATGCGCGTTCCGCTCGAAGGCGGCGGACGCCTGGTGGTGGAGCTCACGCCTGACGAGGCCGACGCCCTCGGCGAGGCCCTGAAGAAGGCCTGCGGCTGACCGCAGCAGGTGCTCGCCATCTCCTGGAGATGTGCCGCCGGGCCCGGGTACGACGTCATGTCGCCCGGGCCCGCGCGTTTCCCCGCCGCGACCGGCGGCGGGGCGCGGTCCGGTCCCCGGCGTTCGACGGGGTCGGCGCGTTCGACGGCCCCGGCGTTCGACGGCCCCGGCGCGTTCGACGGCCCTAGCGTTCGACGGCCCTAGCGTTTGACGGCGCAGAGCAGCCCGTCCGAGACCGGTAGCAGCGCCGGCAGCAGCGCGTCGCTCTCCCGGACGTCCCGGACCAGTTCGCGCACCGCGTGCGTCTGCGGGTCCTGCAGCTCCGGCTCGGCCAGCCGGCCCTCCTGGAAGACCCCCTCGAAGCAGACCATCCCGCCCGGCCGCAGCAGCCGCAGGGCCTCCGCCAGGTACTCCCGGGACTCGGCCGGGTCGCCGTCGCAGAACACCAGGTCGTACTGGCCGTCGGCGAGCCTCGGCAGGACGTCCAGCGCCCGCCCCGGTATGAACCGCGAGCGGTTCGCGGCGAACCCGGCCGCCTGGTAGGCCTCGCGGGCCAGCTGCTGGTGGACCGGCTCCGAGTCCACCGTGGTGAGCACGCCGTCCGGCCGCATCCCGCGCAGCAGGTAGACGCCGGAGACGCCCGTCCCGGTGCCGATCTCGGCCACCGCCTTGGCGTCCAGCGCGGCCGCCAGCAGCCGCAGGCAGGCCCCGCCGCTGGGGCCGATCGACCGTATCCCGGTGCGCGCGGACTGCGCCCGGGCGTAGGTCAGCACCGCGTCCTCGCCGACGTAGGTGTCGGCGAGGGCCACGCGCGCGGGCCCGAAGTCGCTGATGGCTGCCTCTTTCGGAGCCCCGGGTGACGGCCCGGCGCCGGGGGAAGTCGATATTTCCTGCCACAGATTACTGGCCGACCGGGAACCGCGTACGGCGGCGGGCCGTTGTCAGGGAGGACCGGGTACGGGAGACCTCCCGGGCACTTTTATCCGGGCTTGACGGGTGAGGTGGATATGGTGGTGGCCCTGCTGGGCAGAAGAGCCGACCGAGGAGGTGTGGCCGAGGGCGACGTCCCCGTGCGGCGGCACTCCCGCGGCACCGCGTCGGCCCGTACGCCGAAGCCCGTGATGAACCAGCCTGCGCACTCCGACCTGGACCAGCCGGCCGCCGAAACGCCGGCCGCCGGGACCACCGAGGCCCCCGCCCTCGCGACCTTCACCGAGGGCCCCGACGCGCAGACCTGGACTCCGCCCACGTGGGAGGAGATCGTCGAGGCGCACAGCGCCCGCGTCTACCGCCTGGCCTACCGCCTGACGGGCAACCAGCACGACGCCGAGGACCTCACCCAGGAGGTCTTCGTCCGGGTGTTCCGCTCGCTGTCGACCTACACCCCCGGCACCTTCGAGGGCTGGCTGCACCGGATCACCACCAACCTGTTCCTGGACATGGTCCGCCGACGCCAGCGCATCCGCTTCGACGCGCTCGGCGAGGACGCGGCCGAGCGGCTCGCCTCCCGCGAGCCCAGCCCGGCCCAGCACTTCAGCGACACCCACTTCGACGCCGACGTGCAGCAGGCCCTGGACACCCTCGCCCCGGAGTTCCGGGCCGCCGTGGTGCTCTGCGACATCGAGGGCCTCTCCTACGAGGAGATCGCCGCCACGCTGGGCGTCAAGCTCGGCACCGTCCGCAGCCGCATCCACCGCGGCCGCTCCCACCTGCGTGCCGCGCTCAAGCACCGGGCCCCCGGCTCCGCCCCCGGGCGGGAGCGCCGCGGCGGCTCGGAGGAGCCGGTGCCCGTCGGCGCCGCCGCCGTCGAGGGCGCGGTCGCGCCCGGTGCGCGCGGACGGAGGCGATCGTGAGCGGAACCGGCCGGTCAGGGCCGGGCCAGTCGGACGCGTCCGGCCGGTCCGCCACCCGGCGGAGCTGGGCCCTGCCGGGCCGTCGCGGCCACGACGAGCCCGCCGAGCCGGTACCCCCCGCGGTCGCGCTGCCGGGCGAGACGGCGCTGCGCGCCGTGCCGGTGCGCCCCACCGAGCCCCCCGCCGAGGAACACCACCTCGGTGAGCGCCTCTCCTCGTTCCTGGACGGCGAGCTCGGCCACGACTCGCGCGAGCGCGTCCAGGCCCACCTGGCGACCTGCCCCCAGTGCCTCGCCGAGGCCGACGAGGGCCGCGCCGTCAAGCACCTGCTGACCCGCACCGGCACGCCCGGGCCGTCCACCGGGCTGATGGCCCGGCTGATGGCCGTCGGCGCCCTGCCGGACGGCGACCCGGCGGACACCGACTGGCCGGCCGGCCGCGGCGGCCGCGGGGACGACGACGACCTGCCCGGCGGCGGTACCACGGCCCCCGGCACGCTCGGCGGCAGCCGGCTCAACGGCGGGACCTTCGGCCGCGGCGCCGGTGCCTCCTTCGGCGCGGGCGCGCTCGGCGCCGGAGCCCCGGTGCCCGGGGTCGACCCGCGGGCGTTCGGGCGCGGCGGCGCGGTGCTGCGTCCGCTGATGGGCCGGCGCTCGGCCCGCCCCGACGCCGCCGGCCACCCCGCGAGCCCCGTCCCGGCACGGGCGGCCGCCGCCCAGGTGCGCGCCGCCGCCCCGCGCGGGCGCCGCTTCGTCTTCGCCGCCGCGGGGGCCTTCTCGGTCGCCGCGGTCACGCTCGGCGGTGTCGGCGGCCTCAGCACCCAGGGCGAGGACCAGCACGGCACCTCGGTCAGCCCGGCGGGCAGCAACGGGAGCACCGGCCGCAGCGGCGGGCTGGTCCCGATGACCGGGCAGGTCCCGGTGGACTTCCCCGGCCGCCCCGTCGCGGCGACCCGCAACGCGACCCCGCCGCCGGCCCCGGAACGCCCCCCGGGCGGCCTCGTCGCCCTGCACCAGGAGACGGGCTACTAGGGCTGGGCCCGGGCCCCGAGAGCCCGCCCATCGTCCGGACTCCGGCGCGACGGCCCCGGCCACCGGCAGGTCTTTACCACGGCTTCATCACAGCGTGGACCAGGGACCCGCCGGTGGCCATTACCCTGTAGGAACCGTCGTCCGACGAGCTAGGGAGCTTAGGTGTTCAGCGATGTAGGCGGGCTGGAGATCCTGACCCTGATCGTGATGGCGATCATCATCTTCGGCCCCGACAAGCTCCCGAAGCTGATCCAGGACACCATGGGCTTCATCCGGAAGGTCCGGTCCTTCGCGGACAACGCGAAGGAGGACATCCGCAGCGAGCTCGGCCCGGACTTCAAGGACTTCGACTTCGAGGACCTGCACCCCAAGACCTTCGTGCGCAAGCAGCTGCTGGGCGGCAACGAGGACCCGCTGGGCCTCAAGGACATGAAGGACTCGCTCGACCTCCGTTCCGTCCTGGACGACAAGCCCGCGGCGCCGGTGAACGGCCGCAGCGGCAGCGTCAGCTTCGACAAGCCCGCGGCCCCGGCCGCGGCCGCCGCGGGCGCCCCGCTGCAGCCCGGCGAGCGGCCCCCGTTCGACCCCGACGCCACCTGAGCACGTACCGACCGCGCCCCGCCCGGCCGCCCGGCTGAGCGGGGCGCCGGCGTGTGCGCCGCTATTGTGCTGATTGCTCCCGATGAGCCGTCCGTCACATTCCGCCCGGTCGCGGGCCGGGAACGGCCCCCGGGAGCGCCGCGGTACGCCACGATGGGAGCGCGCCACGGCAGGCAAACGTGCGGTTGAGGAGGTCCGGGGATGGACGCGACGAGTCAGTCGGTGGGGACGACGGCCACGGCCGGCGGCCCGGTGGTCGGCGGGCAGGCCGGTCCGGCGGACCCCCTGGTGCCCTACCTGTCCGCCGACTTCCCCTGGTACGGCCTGGACGACGGCTGGACCGGCCGCCGCTACCTGATGCAGGCCGGTGCGGGCGGCCCCCGCGCCGGGGCGGCCGGCGGCGTCGACTACGGCACCCTCGGCCACGGCGAGGAGCCGGCCAGACAGTACGAGCCGCGGGACGTGCGCCGCTTCGCCGTCGTGGTCACGGTGGCCCGCCGGGACAGCCGCCGCAGTGCCGACAACACCGGCACCCTGGAGGCGACCTCCGCCTCCTCGGCGGCCTGGCTGGCCGGCTCCGGCCTGCTCGCCTCGACCTGGCCCGGCCAGCTCGACCGGGCGCTGCGCCAGGACTGGCTGGACCAGCAGAGCAGCCTCGCCTGGGACCTCGCCGACGACCTGGCCGGCCCCGGCTGGTCCACCCTGAGCCTGCCGGTCAACGGCCTCCCGCAGCCCTTCCGCTACCGCGAGTCGGAGTACGGCTGGGTGCTCGCTGGCGAGGCCCCCGGCGTCCTGCTCGGTGCGTACGGCCGCGGCGTGAGCGCCTACGGCGCCGGCTTCGCCACCGTCCCGGACCTGGCGGCCTACACCCGCCCGTAGGCCCCGTCGGGCCGGTCCTGCCGGCCGTTCCGGGGCCCGCGCCGGTCCGCCCGGCCGCCGCGGACGCCGGAGGCCGGGTGGTGGGCACCACCCGGCCTCCGGCCCGTCGGTCCGTCAGTTCCGCCCCGTGGGCCCGGGGTCAGAACTTGTTCTTGGGCGTCAGGCCCAGGGAGAGGCCGGACAGACCGCGCTGGCGGCCGCCGAGCTTGCCGGCGACGGCGCGCAGCGCGGCGCCGGCGGGGGAGTCGGGCGCGGCGAGCACGACCGGGCGGCCGTCGTCGCCGCCCTCGCGCAGGCGGACGTCGATCGGGATCGAGCCGAGCACCGGGACGGTCGCGCCGACGGTGCGGGTGAGCGCCTCCGCGACGACCTGGCCGCCGCCGGTGCCGAAGACGTCGATCATCTCGTCGCAGTGCGGGCACGGCATGCCGGACATGTTCTCGATCACGCCGACGATCTTCTGGTGGGTCTGCACCGCGATGGTGCCGGCCCGCTCGGCCACCTCGGCGGCGGCCATCTGCGGGGTGGTGACGATCAGGATCTCCGCGTTGGGGACCAGCTGCGCCACCGAGATCGCGATGTCGCCGGTGCCGGGCGGCAGGTCCAGCAGCAGCACGTCCAGGTCGCCCCAGTACACGTCGGCGAGGAACTGCTGCAGCGCGCGGTGCAGCATCGGGCCGCGCCAGACGACCGGGGCGTTGCCCGGGGTGAACATGCCGATCGAGATGACCTTCACGCCGTTCGCCTGCGGCGGCATGATCATGTCCTGGACCTGCGTGGGCCGGCCCTCGACGCCGAGCATGCGCGGCACGCTGTGGCCGTAGATGTCGGCGTCCACGACGGCGACCTTCAGCCCGTCGGCGGCCATCGCGGCGGCCAGGTTGACGGTCACCGAGGACTTGCCGACGCCGCCCTTGCCGGAGGCGACGGCGTAGACGCGGGTCAGCGTGCCCGGCTTGGCGAACGGGATCTCCCGCTCGGGGGCGCCGCCGCGCAGCAGCTGGGAGAGCTCCTTGCGCTGCTCGTCGCTCATCACGTCGAGCTCGACCTCGACACCGGTCACGCCCGGGACCTTGCCGACCGCCTCGCGGACCCGGGTGACGATGGTGTCGCGCATCGGGCAGCCGGAGACGGTCAGGTAGACCGCGACGTGCACGGCGCCGTCCTCGGCGATCGCGACCGATTTCACCATCCCGATCTCGGTGATCGGGCGGTTGATCTCCGGGTCGTTGACGGTCGCCAGCGCCTGGCGTACGGAATCCTCCGTGACGCCGGCCGCGACCTCTGTCTCGTTGGCCATGCCTTGATGGTACGGCGCGGGGGGTGCCCCTTAACCAGTCGGTAGCGTGCCGCCGGTCACAGCGCCTCGGCGGACTCCCGGCGCTCGTCGATCTCCTTGAGGAGCGACTGGAGTTCGGTGCGGATGCTGCCCAGCTCGGAGGAGATGAAGGCGCGGGTGGCGACCTCCCCGAGCCCGTGGCGCAGGGCCGCGACCTCGCGGGTCAGGTACTCGGTGTCGGCGATGTTGCGGTCGCTGCGGGCGCGGTCCTGCTCCATGTTGACGCGGTCCCGGTTGTCCTGGCGGTTCTGCGCGAGCAGGATCAGCGGGGCCGCGTAGGAGGCCTGGAGGGACAGGACCAGGGTCAGGAAGATGAACGGGTAGCTGTCGAACCGCACGTCCTCGGGCAGCAGGGTGTTCCAGGCCACCCAGATGATGATCACCACCGTCATCCAGACGATGAACCGGCCGGTGCCCAGGAAGCGCGCGATCCGCTCGGAGAGCTTGCCGAACGCCTCCGGGTCGTACGAGGGCAGGCTGATCAGGCCGGGCCGGGCGGTGCGCGGCTGGTCGAGCCGGCTGCGCGACGGGCCGGTGGAGGACGTCTCGGTGCGCCGCTCCCGGCCGCCCTCGCGGTTGCGCAGCTCCCGGAGCTGGCGCAGCTCGCTCTGGAGGCGCTGGCGGGGGGACTCCTCCCGCCGTCCCTTGCGGTCAGCGTCCACCAGGCACCTCTTCCCTCGTGTCGTCGTCCTGCGCATCGTCGTGGCCGTGCAGGGCGGCCTCGCGCCAGTCCTCGGGCAGCAGGTGGTCGAGCACGTCGTCGACGGTGACCGCGCCGAGCAGGTGGTCCGCCTCGTCGACGACCGGCGCCGAGACCAGGTTGTAGGTCGCCAGGTAGCTGGTGATCAGCGACAGCGGGGTGTCCGGCGGCAGCGGGTCCAGGTCGTCGTCGACGAGGGAGCCGACCAGGACGTACGGGGGTTCGCGCAGCAGCCGCTGGAAGTGCACGGTGCCCAGGTACTTGCCGGTCGGGGTCTCGTTCGGCGGCCGGCACACGTACACCTGCGCGGCCAGCGCGGGCTTGTGGTCGCGGACCCGGATCCGGGCGAGGGCCTCGGCCACCGTGGCGTCCGGCTCCAGGACGACCGGTTCGGTGGTCATCAGACCGCCGGCGGTGTTCTCCTCGTACGACAGCAGGCGGCGGACGGGCTCGGCCTCGTCCGGCTCCATCAGCTGGAGCAGGCGCTCGGCCTCGTCGCCGGGCAGTTCGGAGAGCAGGTCGGCGGCGTCGTCCGGGTCCATCGCCTCGAGGATGTCGGCGGCGCGTTCGTCCTGGAGCTTGCCGATGATCTCGATCTGGTCGTCCTCGGGCAGCTCCTCCAGGACGTCGGCGAGCCGCTCGTCGTCGAGGGCGGCGGCCACCTCGGCCCGGCGCTTGGCGGACAGGTGGTGCATCACGCTGGCGAGGTCGGCGGCGCGCAGCTGCTCGAAGGTGGCCAGCAGGTTGGCGGCGCCCTGGTCCTGTTCGGGCAGCGCGAAGCCGGTGACGTCCTGCCAGTCCAGGGTGAGCCGCTCGCCCTTGCCCTTGCGCAGCCGGCCGGCCCGGCCGATCTGGACGAAGACCTTGCTGATCTCCCACTCGCGCAGCCGGGTCTGCACCATCCCGACGTCCAGGACGGTGACCTCCTCGCCGGTCTTGGACCAGGTGACGGTGCGGTCCAGCAGCTCGGCGAGCACCATCGTCTCGGACGGGCGCTGCTCGAAGCGCCGCAGGTTGATCACGCCGGTGGTGAGCACCTGACCGGACTCCATGCTGGTGACCCTGGTCATCGGCAGGAAGATCCGGCGCCGGCCGACCACCTCGACCACCAGCCCGAGGACCCGCGGGGGGCGGCCGCCGAGCCGCAGCGAGACGACCACGTCCCGGACCCGGCCCACCTGGTCGCCGTTCGGGTCGAACACGGCGAGCGCCGAGAGGTGGGAGATGAAGACCCGGGTACCTGGCCCTGCCATGAACTCCCTCGACTCGCTCGACGCCGGTGCCTGGCACGCCGGGGCGCACCCGGGGCCTAGGCTACCCGCGCGTCGGTGCCCCGGCCCGACGAGGCACCGTACACAGCGGCGGGGGCCCGGGCGTGAACCTTTAGCGGCGCTTGAACAGCAGTTTGGGCAGACCGGCCGGGATCGGCCGGCGGGTGGTGGCCGGGGTGTCCATCGGCCGGGCGGCGTGCGAGCCGTCCGGCATGGCGTCCGGGCGTTCGGTGAGGGCGCCGGCCGGCTCCAGCCGCAGCACCCGGCACTCGCGGGCCCAGCGGTCGCCGATGGTGTCGGTGTCGGGCGCGTTCAGCCGCTTGCCCTTGAGCTCCTCGACGGCGCCCAGCCAGGCCTCGCCGTTCGGGGCGAGCTCGGACACCCGGGCGTTCCAGCCGGTCAGTCGGCCGCCCTTGTCCTTGCTGCGGACGGTCACCACCGCGTCGGAGCCGGCCACCAGGCCGTGCAGCGGCTGCTCGCCGCCGTTGCCGACCACCACCACCGCGCCGTCGTGCCAGGCGTGCCAGAGCGGGCGGGCCTGCTCCTGGCCCTCAGCGCGGACCCAGAGGAGGCCGGACTTCTTCGCGGCCTCCTCCAGCAGGGCCTGGTCGAGGAAGTCGTCGGAGGTCGCGGCGGCAGGCGTACGGTCCATGGCGGACAGCGTACGGCCTCGGGCTCGCCCGCCGTCCACGGAGTGTCTCAGCCCCCGGGCGACAGCTCCGTGCCCGACTCACGGGCCTTACCGTAGGAGCCCCTCGTCCACGTCACCCAGCAGAGGAGCGCCGTGCCCGCCGCCCGGCCCGCGACCGCCCCCGCACCCGCCGCCGACACCGTCCGGCCGGGCCACCCCCTCCCCACCCTCGACCTGGTGCTGCTCGCCGTCTCGATCGCCGGCATCTCGCTGTCCGGCCCGCTGATCAGCGCCACCGCCGCGCCCGCGCTGGCCATCGCGTTCTGGCGCAACGTCATGTCGGTCGGCGTGCTCGGCCCCTACGCGCTGCTGCGCCACCGCGCCGAGCTGCGCGGGATCGGCCGCCGGGCGCTGCTGCTCGCGACGGCCGCCGGCGCGCTGCTCGCCGTGCACTTCGCGCTCTGGATGCCCAGCCTGCGGATGACCTCGGTGGCCTCGGCGACGGCGCTGGTCACCACCACCCCGCTGTGGACGATCCTGCTGATGCGGCTGTTCGGCGTCCGGGCGCCGCGGCTGGTGTGGCTCGGGATGTGCGTGGCCTTCGCCGGTGTGCTGGTGCTGACCGGCGTCGACCTCTCGCTCTCCTCGCGCGCCCTGCTCGGCGACGCCCTCGCGCTCGGCGCGGGCCTGGCCGCGGCGGGGTACATGCTGCTGGGCGCCGAGGTCCGCAGGACCGTCAGCACCACGGCGTACACGCTGGTCTGCTACGCCACCACCGCGGTGGGCCTGCTGGTGATCTGCCTGGTCGCCGGGACCCCGCTGGCCGGCTGGCCGGCCGGGGTGTGGTGGCAGATCGTGCTGCTGATGGTCGCCGCGCAGCTGCTGGGCCACTCGCTGAGCAACCGCGTGGTGCGCACCCTCGGCCCCTCGATCACGTCCACGGCGATCCTGCTGGAGACCCCGGGCGCGGCCCTGATCGCCGCCCTCTGGCTCGGTCAGTGGCCGCCGGTGGCGGCCTACCCGGCGGTGGTGCTGATCCTGCTCGGCCTGGTGCTGGTCGCCCGGGGCGGTCGGCGCCGGGCCGAGGGGTAGGGCCTACGGCCTGTCTTCAAACCCCCGGCGTCGCCCCGCAGACGCGGGTTCGAAGCCAGGTCCTAGAGCCAGCCGTTGCGGCGGAAGCCCCGGTACATGCCGATGCAGATCAGGACGATCGCGCCGAGCACCATCGGGTAGCCGTACTCGTGGTGCAGCTCGGGCATGTAGTCGAAGTTCATGCCGTACACGCCGGTGATCATGGTGGGCACCGCGAAGATCGCCGCCCAGGCGGTGATCTTGCGCATGTCCTCGTTCTGCGCCACCGAGACCTGGGCCAGATTGGCCTGCAGCAGGGAGTTCAGCAGCTCGTCGAAGCCGTGCACCTGCTCGGTGACGCGGGCCAGGTGGTCGGCGACGTCCCGGAAGTACTTCTGGATCTCCGGGTCGACGAGGCGCTGCAGGGGCTCCGACAGCTGCTGCATGGGGCGCAGCAGCGGTACCACGGCGCGCTTGAACTCCAGTACCTCGCGCTTGAGTTGGTAGACGCGGCCGACGTCGGAGCTGCGCCCGCCCTTGGCCGAGAAGACGCCGTACTCGATCTCGTCGACGTCGTTCTGCAGCCGCTCGGCGACCAGCAGGTAGTTGTCCACGACGTGGTCGGCGATCGCGTGCAGCACCGCGGACGGGCCCTTGGCGAGCAGCCCGGACTCGTCCGCGTCGGCCTCCAGCCGGTGCCGCAGCTCCTGCAGCGAACCGTGGCCGCCGTGCCGGACGGTGATGACGAAGTCCCGCCCGGCGAAGACCATCAGCTCGCCGGTCTCCACCACCTCGCTGGTGGGCGTGAGTTGGTCGTGCTCGACGTAGCGGATGGTCTTGAAGACGGCGAACAGCACGTCGTCGTAGCGCTCGACCTTGGGGCGCTGGTGCGCGTGCACCGCGTCCTCGACCGCGAGCGGGTGCAGGCCGAAGCGCTGGGCGATGCCCTCGAACTCGTCCTCGGTCGGCTCGTGCAGCCCGATCCAGCTGAACGACCCCTTGCCCTCGGCGAGTTGGTGCGACGCCTTGACCCGGCGGACGGCCTCGCGCGGGCTGCAGGTCTCGCCGTTGCGCTTGCCGTGCTGGTAGACCGCGCAGTCGACGACCGCCGAGCCGGCGCCCACCGGGACGGTGTCGTACACGCCGGCCGCGGAACGACGGCGGTTGGTGCGGACGGCGGCGCGCAGGCTGTTGATCATCGACATGGCAGGCTCCCTGGGACAGGAGCCGCCGCACGGCGGCGCGGGATCCCCCCGGGCCTGGGCCGGGGGAGGAACGGGTGGCCGTGGTGCGACGGCGAAGAACACCGGTGAAGGGGATGAGGGGTGCTCTCCCGGCCGGTCCGTCCCGCGTCCGGCCTTGCCCGGGCTACTTCGGCTGGTTCAGCCGGTTCAGCCTGCGTGGCGAGGGGTACGGGGAGTTCGGGGCCGGGTAGAGCTGCCGGTACTGCATGGTCGGCCGGTATCCACCGCAACCACCTCCTTCGCGCCGCCGCCCCGGGAAACGCAGCGTTTCCGGTGGCCAGTCGCTCACCCTAACATCTGACCGGTCATCGGTGCCGCGGGGTTTCCCGAGTCTTTGCCCTGGCCCCGCCCGCACGCGGTCGGCCCGCCCCCGCGGGTTACGCTCACCGGCATGGCGCACGACTTCCCGCTCTTCGGCGACCCCCACGGCGGCAGCTCCCCGGCGCTCTCCCGGGAGGCGGTGCTGGCGGCCGTCGAGGCCCGGCTGATCACCACCTTCGGTGAGCCGAGCGGCCGCGCCGCGGTCACCTTCCTCGGCACCGACCGGATCGAGGTGCTGCGCTTCGGCCCCGACGCCGACGGACTGTTCCGCTACGCGACGCTCGGCATGTCCGCCGCGCCGATGGCCGACCCGACGGCGATGGTCGCCGACCAGCTGCGCGGCCCGCGCGCCGAACTGGTGCTGACCGTCCGCGGCGGGCGCGACAGCGTGCTGCGCAGCCTGGCGACGCTGGCCGCGACGCCGCAGGTCGAGGGCCTGGTGGTGGCCCCGGGCGGCTCGCTGGACCTGGGTGCCCCGCTCTGGGAGGGCGCGCCCTTCACCTCGGTGCTGGCCGCCGAACCGGGCGGTCTGGTGCCGGACCTGGAACTGGACGAACCGGCCGATCCGGTGCGCTTCCTGCCGCTGCTGCCGATGACGCTGAACGAGGCCGGCTGGAAGCGGGTGCACGGCGCGGCCGCGCTCCAGGAGCGCTGGCTGAACCAGGGCACCGACCTGCGCGACCCGCAGCGGCGCGGCGTCCGGCTGGACTGACCGGCCGGGCCGGCCCGGCAAGCCCGACCGACGGGTCCGGCCGACGGGCCCGACCGGCAGCGACGCCGGCCGGGCGGGGCGTCAGCCCGTGATCGGCTTCGCGCCGGTGGCCTGCGCCAGCAGCGCCTCGTACACGTCCGGGTCGGTGGTGTGCTCGCCGAGTCGGACGGTCTTGCGGCTGCCGTGGTAGTCGCTGGAGCCGGTGACCAGCAGTCCGAGCTCGCCGGCCAGGCCGCGCAGCCGCAGCCTGGTCTCCTCGTCGTGGTCGGTGTGGTCGACCTCCAGCCCGGCCAGCCCGGCGGCCGCGAGGTCGGCGATCACCTCGTCCGAGACGGTCCGCCCGCGCTTGACCGCTCCGGGGTGGGCGAAGACCGGGACGCCCCCGGCCGCCCGGACCAGTCGGACCGCCTCGACCGGGTCGGTCTCGTGCTTGCGGACGTCCGCCCGGCCGCCGTTGGCCAGCCAGGCGGCGGTGAAGGCGTCGGAGACGGTGGCCACCACCCCGGCCTCGACCAGCGCGCTGGCGATGTGCGGCCGCCCGACCGAGCCGGCCCCGGCGATCCGCTGCACCTGCTCCCAGCTGATGTCGGCGCCGAGCTCCCGGCAGCGTTCGACGATCGCCCGCCCGCGCCGGAACCGGTCGGTGCGCACCAGCTCCCGCTCGCCGGCGAAGGCCGGCTCGTCCGGGTCGAAGAGGTACGCGAGCAGGTGCATGCTGACGTCGCCCACGACGCAGGACAGTTCGGCGCCGGGGACGACGGTCAGCCGGGTGCCGGCCGGCAGCGCCCGGACGGCCTCCTCGGCCTCCCGGTGGCCCGCGACGGTGTCGTGGTCGGTGAGCGCCACGACGTCGAGCCGCGCGGCCACCGCCGCGGCGACCAGCTCGGCCGGGCTGTCGGTGCCGTCGGAGGCGTTGCTGTGGGCGTGCAGGTCGATGCGCACGGGGCGGGCTCCTGGGGGCTCGTGGGTGCGGCCCAGGATAAGCCGTTCAACCGAGGAGCCGGGGGGAGAGGGCGCCGCAGGGGAGCAGGTCCAGCTCGGCGCCGGCCTCGCGCAGGTCGGTGAGCACCAGTTCGTCGTACATCACCAGGGCGGACTGCTCGGGCCAGGCGATCGCCCAGAGCCAGAGCCCCCTGGCCTCGCCGACGAACACGGCGCGGTCGGCCGGGGCGTCCGGGACGTGGAACATCGGGGTGGGCCGGCCGGCGGCCATCAGCTTGGCGTCGGCGGGCTTGTAGAGGCCGACGGAGTCGCCCGGGTCGGGCCCGGGCATCCCGGCGTAGCGGGCGCCGAGGCCGACGCCCAGCTCCTCGGCGACCAGCACCAGTTCGCCGAAGCCGCCGAGCGGTGCCGGGCCGGCGCAGGCCACGGCGGTGGCCCGGGCGCCGGAGACGTCGTCGCCGACGTGCGAGATGCCGGTGTAGAGCCAGCCGACCGGGAGCGGCCAGGGCAGCCAGACGGGGACCTGGGAACGGGCGACGGCCACGCCGAGGGCCTCCACGCTCGGCGGCAGCACCGGCTGCATCGGGTGCACGGCTCCGTGCCGGTCGCACTGCCAGGTGTCTGAGAACAGACCGGGGGCGCGGACCCGACCGGCGCACCTCGGGCAGCTGGGCTCGCCCCTCATAGCCGACAACGCTCCTCCCTCCGGACCGCCGCGTCAAGGACGATCACCCGTACGGAGGGCTCGGCGGTACCTGTCGGTGGCGGGCCCGTCCGGCGCGCGCGGTGGGCGCGGTGCGGGCGGTTCCCGTTGGGGGATGTCCCGTGGGGGGCGGCGGCAAACGTCGGGGGCGACGGGTCCGAACGCACTGACGCCCCGTCATCGGCGATCGCGGTGACGGGGCGTCAGTCGGGTATCGGTACGTCCGGATCGGACGCTCCGGGCTCGTCGGCGGCGGGTGAGGTCTCCGGGTCGGAGGCGCCGCGCGTGGTCAGACGGTCGGGCACGGGCGGATGAGCAGTCGCTCGCCGGTGCTGGCGGCGGCCTGGACGAGCTCGCGGACGGTGTCGGCGTCGGCGATCACGCGGTCGGTGGCGGAGCCGTTGGCGTCGTCCAGTCGGACGATCTCGAAGCGCATGGTCTTCGTCATGGGCGTCTCCTTTCCTGGCCCCGCGGGGCGGGGCGGTCGAGGCTGAGTCGGTATCAGCCCTTTCGGGGTCGTGCGGGTCCGGCGGTGAGTCCGGACCGTTCGGTTCGTGCGTTCGGCTGCCTGCTGCGGCAAGGGTCCCCCTCTTGCCCGGTGCGTCTGGTGCCTCGTGAACCACGGTGTCGTGGCGGTGCTACCGGGCCGTTGCCCGTCCGTAAAGTCCAGGTTTCGGATGGTTCGCGATGACCTGGAGGCCGGCGATGATTCCCGGACAGAATCAAAGATTACCGTAACTAACGAATTTTGTCCCGTGTTGAGGGCGGTCGAACTTCGAAAAGTGGTTCAGACCACTTTCGGAGGCCGGGGCGGTCAGCCCCAGAAGTCGGCCAGCGCCGCGGCCGTGGCGGCCGGACGCTCGGCGTTGGGGGAGTGGCCGGCGTCCTCGACGACCACCCGGCGGGCGCCCAGCCGCCTGGCCATCGCGGACTGCTCCGGCACCGGCCAGGCGTAGTCCCGCACCCCGGACAGCACCAGCACCGGCAGGCCGGCGGTGGCTGCGGCCAGCTCCGCCACCCGGTCCGGGGCGGCGACCAGATGGCCCCCGGTGACGGTCAGCGCCAGCGGGACGTTGGCCAGCCAGCGGCGGTGCAGGAACTGCGCGACCGCCTGGTCCGGGCGCTGCCGCTGGTCCCCGGAGCCCTCCTCCATCTGCTGCATGACCTGCCAGATCTCCTCCAGGCTCAGCGCCGGGAGGGCGTCCAGCAGCAGCTTGGTACGGGCCGCCTCGGCCGGGTCGATCGCCCCCGGGCCGGTGGACATCAGAGTCAGCGAGCGCCACGGTGACGGGCCGTCCGCCGCGGCGGCCAGCACCGCCTCCCGGACCACCTGCCCGCCGAAGGAGTGGCCCAGCAGGTGCGTCGGGACGCCCTCCGCGGCGACGGCCGCGGTGAGGGCCCGGACGTCCGCCCCCAGCGCCCCGACCGCGTAGGCGGCCGGGTCGTCCGGACCGCCGGTCTCGTACTGGCCGCGCTGGTCCACCGCCGTCACCCGGTAGCCCGCCGCCGCCAGCGGCTCCAGCAGGGCGATGAAGTCCTCCTTGCTGCCGGTGAAGCCCGGTACCAGCAGCGCCGAGCCGCGCACCGGCCCGTCCGGCTCGGCCTGCAGCGCGGCGAACTCCCCGCGCGCGGTCGACAGCCGCAGCGCCCGGGCGCAGCGGGGGAGGGTGAGGAACGGCGGGGTGCTCATGGGCTGCTCTCCTGCGGGCGACTGGCCGGTAACCCGAGCGTATCGGGGAACCCGGGAACGCCGGAGGGGGCGGGCCGGGCCGCGATCGGCCGGGCCCGCCCCCTCCGGGGCGGGGGTGCGTCAGCTCTCCGGGGTCGCCTCCGGGGCGGCGGCGGCCTTGCGGGTGCGGGTGCGCTTGCGCGGGGCCGGAACCTCGGCGACGGCCTCGGCGGCCGGGGCCTCGGCCGCCGCCGGGGCGGTCTCGGCCTGGGCCTTCGGCTTGCGGGTGCGCGTCCGGGCGGGCTTCTTCTCCGCGGTGGCCGGGGCCTCCGTGGCGACGGCCTCGGTGACCGGGGCCTCGGTGGCGGCCTCGACGGCCTCCGCCTTCGGCTTGCGGGTCCGGGTGCGGGCGGGCTTCTTCTCCGCGGTGGCCGGGGCCTCCGCGGCGACGGCCTCGGCGGCCGGGGCTTCGGTGGCGGCCTCGACGGCCTCCGCCTTCGGCTTGCGGGTCCGGGTGCGCCGCGCGGCCGGCTTCTCCTCGGCGACGGCCTCGGCGGCCGGAGCCTCCGCCACCGGAGCCGCCACGACGGCCTCGACGGTCTCGGTCACGGCGACGGCGGTCTCACCGGCGGCGCCGCGCGAACGGCGGCGACGGCGGCGCGGAGCCGCCTCGCCCTCGGCGCCCTCGACGGCCACGGCCGACGCGGTCTCGACGGCCGTACCGGCCTCGCCCTCGCCGACCACCGAGCCCCGCCGGGTGCGGCGGCGCTCACGGGTGCGGCGCGGCTGCTCCTCGGCCGCCACGGCGGCCTCGACGGCCTCGCGGGCCGGGCCACTGCGCCCGCCGCGGCCGCGGGCGGAGCGCGCACCGCGTCCGCCGGTCTCGCCGAGGTCCTCGACCTCCTCCGCGTTCAGCCCGGCGCGGGTCCGCTCCGAGCGCGGCAGGACGCCCTTGGTGCCCGGCGCGATCTTGAGCAGCTCGTACAGGTGCGCGGAGGTGGAGTAGGTCTCCTCCGGGTCGTTGAACGGCAGCTCGAGCGCCTTGTTGATCAGCTGCCAGCGCGGGATGTCGTCCCAGTCGACCAGCGTGACCGCGGTGCCCGAGGCGCCGGCCCGGCCGGTGCGGCCGATCCGGTGCAGGTAGGTCTTCTCGTCCTCGGGGCACTGGTAGTTGACGACGTGGGTGACGCCCTCGACGTCGATGCCGCGGGCGGCGACGTCGGTGCAGACCAGGACGTCGACCTTGCCGTTGCGGAAGGCGCGCAGCGCCTGCTCGCGGGCGCCCTGCCCGAGGTCGCCGTGGACCGCGCCGGCCGCGAAGCCGCGCTGGGTCAGCTGGTCGGAGACGTCGGCGGCGGTGCGCTTGGTCCGGCAGAAGATCATCGCCAGCCCGCGGCCGTCGGCCTGCAGGATGCGCGAGACGACCTCGACCTTGTCCAGCGAGTGGGCACGGAAGATGTGCTGCTCGATGTTGGCGACGGTGGTGCCGGTGTCGTCCGGGGCGGCGGCCCGGATGTGGGTCGGCTGGCTCATGTACCGGCGGGCGAGGCTGATGACCTGGCCCGGCATGGTGGCCGAGAACAGCAGGGTCTGCCGCTTGGCCGGCAGCATGGTGATGATCTTCTCGACGTCGGGCAGGAAGCCCAGGTCGAGCATCTCGTCGGCCTCGTCCAGGACCAGCGAGCGGACCTTGGACAGGTTCAGCTTCTTCTGGCCGGCGAGGTCCAGCAGACGGCCCGGGGTGCCGACCACGATGTCGACGCCCTTGGCGAGCGCCTCGACCTGCGGCTCGTAGGCGCGGCCGCCGTAGACGGCCAGGACGCGGACGTCACGGACCTTGCCGGCGGTCTGCAGGTCGTTGGTGACCTGGGTGCAGAGCTCGCGGGTCGGGACGACGATCAGCGCCTGCGGGGACTCGGAGAGCTGCTCCGCGGTGGCCCGGCCGGCGTCCACGTCGGCGCGCACGATGACCCGCTCGATCAGCGGGAGGCCGAAACCGAGGGTCTTGCCGGTGCCGGTCTTGGCCTGGCCGATGACGTCGTGGCCGGTCAGCGCGACCGGGAGGGTCATCTCCTGGATGGGGAAGGGATGGACGATGCCGACGGCCTCCAGGGCCTCGGCGGTCTCCGGGAGGATTCCCAGGTCCCGGAAGGTCGTCTTGATGGGTTCAGCGGTGGTGGACAGGGTGCTGCCTCTTCCGTGTGGAGGGGCCGAGAGCGAGCGGCGGGCGGGCAGCCGCGCGGCTGCGTACGGGCCGGGACGGCCCTGATACAGCTGCGCGGACGCACAACCGCGCCGGTCCCTGCGGCCGGCCGGTGCGCGCGGCCCGGTGCGGGGCGCGTCGCCGGCGGCGTCGGGGAGGATTCCCGTGAGGGACCTGCGCGGGACCATGCGCCAGGGGGCGCGGTCTCGGCGGCCCTCGCTCGGCCACTGATGCGGTGCCAAGGCTTGAAGTCCAAGCCATGGTCGGAGCCGATCGGCTCTCCGACCGGGCATCCGCGTACGTGAGTACCCGTGCCTCCGGTGCGGACGCGTCCGGGTGGACGTCGCCGCTAGGGAGCGGGCTTGCGCGGGGCACCGAGACGGCGGTGACACCGTGCGAGCACGACGGGGCTCCGTACCACCATACAGTCAGGCGACGACTCGAACACGTGACGCGTCTGACATTGCCCCGGGCGACCACGGCCGGAACCGGGATTCCGGCCGGTCACCCGGGTGCGTCCGGTGGTGGGGGAGCCGGGCCGTCGGGACTAAGGTGACGGGTCATGGAGACCCATGGTGAGACGCAGGACGCCGCGGCCGGCTCGATCGGGGACTGGGCCGCGTGCTCGGCCGACCCGGGGTACCGGGCGGCGGTGCTGGATCTGCTCGGCGCGCTCGCGTACGGCGAGCTGAGCGCCTTCGAGCGCCTCGCCGAGGACGCCAAGCTGGCGCCGGACCTCGCGGACAAGGCGGCCCTGGCCCGGATGGCCTCCGCGGAGTTCCAGCACTACCAGCGGCTGCACGACCGCCTCGCCGAGGTCGGTGCCGACCCGCAGGAGGCGATGCGCCCCTTCGTCGAGCCGCTGGAGCTGTTCCACCGGATGACGGCGCCCTCGGACTGGCTGGAAGGCCTGGTCAAGGCCTACGTCGGCGACGCCATCGCGACGGACTTCTACCGCGAGGTCGCCGTCCGGCTCGACGACGACACCCGCGAGCTGGTGCTCGGCGTCATGTCCGACACGGGCCACGCCCAGTTCGCCGTGGACAAGGTGCGCCAGGCCATCGAGGCCGACCCGCGGGCCGGCGGCCGGCTCGCCCTGTGGGGCCGGCGGCTGATGGGCGAGGCGCTCAGCCAGGCCCAGCGGGTGGTGGCCGAGCGGGACGCGCTGTCCAACCTGCTGGTCGGCGGCGTCCGGGTGCAGGGCTTCGACCTGGTCGAGGTCGGCAAGATGTTCAACCGCATCACCGAGGCGCACACCCGGCGGATGGCCGCCCTGGGACTGGCCTCCTGACCCACCGGACAGGACCTACGCGGGCCGGTGCCGCCGCGGCGCGCGGTGGGCGCCGGCCCGGTGCGGGTGGTGCCGGTGCGCCGGGGCCCGCCCGGCGGCCAGGTCCGGCCGGGCCAGGGCCGAGGTGAGCACCGCCGAGGCCAGCACCGCGGCCGCCACCGCGCCGACCGGGTACCGCCCGTCCAGGCAGAAGTGCGCGACCACCCCGCCCAGCAGGGCCGCCGCCAGCGCGGTGCCCATGGTGAGCGAACGGGCCGCCGGGAAGTACGCGGGCCGGGCCAGCAGCGCGGTCAGGCCCGTGACCAGGCCGACCAGGGCGAAGGCGATCGACTCGACCAGCAAGACTGCCTCCCCGGGGACGGGTGCGCGGCGCCGCCGGCCGCACTGACGCCGTACCCAGGCCCACCGGGCGGTACACGCAGCGGTGCCCCGCTCCCACGGGGGGAACGGGGCACCGGGTGCGCTGCTCGGACGTCGCCTCAGGCGGTGCCGAAGCCGACCTTGCGGACGGCCTGCTCGCCGATCTCCACGTACGCCAGGCGCTCGGCCGGGACGATGACGCGGCGGCCGTGCTCGTCGGTCAGCGCGAAGAGCTTGGTGGAGCCCTCCAGCGCCTTCGCGACCGCGCTCTCGACCTCATCGGCAGTCTGCGAGCTCTCGATCACGATCTCGCGCGGCGCGTTCTGCACGCCGATCTTGACCTCCACGACTTCCGTCCCTCCGGGGTTGCAGCCTCCACGCGCGGACGACGCCCGCCTGGAACAAGCGTTCGCGGCGACCGCGCCGTACGGCTTCACCATAGAGCACGGGATCACCGCGGCGGCGAAGGTCGCCGGATCACCCCTGCTGGGAGGGTGCCTCGCCCTCGCCGGTCGGGTGCATCGGGAAGCCCTTCAGACCGCGCCAGGCCAGGCTGGCGACCAGCCGCACCGCTTCGTCGCGGGGGATCTCCAGGCCCTGCGAGAGCCAGTAGCGGGCGGTGATCTGGGCCAGGCCGCAGACGCCGGCGGCGAGCAGCTTGGACTCCGACTCCGGCAGGTCGGTGTCCTCCTGGATCACCTTGCTGACCAGCGTCGCGCTCGCCTCGGAGGCCCGCTCGACGCGCTCGCGCACGGCCGGCTCGTTGGTCAGGTCCGACTCGAAGACCAGTCGGAACGCGCCGGACTCGCTGGAGACGTAGTTGAAGTACGCCTCCATCGTCGCGGCGACCCGGAGCTTGTTGTCGGTGGTCGTCGACAGCGCGTCCCGGGTCGACTCGACGAGGGCGTCGCAGTGCTTGTCCAGCAGCGCCAGGTAGAGCTCCAGCTTCCCGGGGAAGTGCTGGTACAGCACCGGCTTGCTGACCCCGGCGCGGTCGGCGATGTCGTCCATGGCGGCCGCGTGGTAGCCCTGGGCGACGAACACCTCCTGGGCGGCACCGAGCAGTTGTTCGCGGCGGGCGCTTCGCGGCAGGCGGGCACCGCGCGGGCGCTCCTGCGCCTCCTGGATGGCCGTCACGGCGCTCCTCACTTCGGGTTGTTCCGGGCTGGCAAGAGGGCCGATTCTACTTTTCGGTAACCGCTTCCGCGTTCGGCGGGAACGAGAAAAGGCCTCGGCCTCCTTGTCAGGAGCCCACAATACGGCGCTGACCTCGGCATCGGCAGGGGTGCGACGGGGGAGGGAACGGCCGGACCGCCCCCGCGGCCCCGGCCGGGGCTCACTACCATCGTCCACCATGAGCGGTGCTGAGCAGCGGGTACGGACGGTCGAGGTTCCCGGTGCGGTGCTCGCGGTGCACCGCCCGGCCGCGGGCGACGGGGCGGACGGCCGGGAGCCGGGTCTGTTCGTGCACGGCCTCGGCGGCTCCGCGGCCAACTGGACGGCCCTGATGGACCGGCTCGGCGACGTGGTCGACGGCGAGGCGGTGGACCTGCCCGGCTTCGGCCGCTCCGGCCCGCCCGCCGACGGCAACCTCAGCGTCTCCGGCCACGTCCGCGCGGTGATCGGCTACCTGGAGGCCGCCGGCCGCGGGCCGGTCCACCTGTTCGGCAACTCCCTCGGGGGCGCGGTCGCCGTCCGGCTGGCGGCACTGCGCCCGGACCTCGTGCGCAGCCTCACCCTGGTCTCGCCGGCCCTGCCCGAGCTGCCGCCGCAGCGCTCCGCCTGGTCGACCGGCCTGCTCGCGCTGCCCGGGCTGCCCGCGCTGCTGCGCCGCCTGCCGGTGAACGAGCGCGGCCCCGAGCAGGCCACCGAGGACCTGCTGCGGCTGGTCTACGGGGACCCGGCCGGACTGTCCGCGGCAGCCCGTGCCGAGGCGGTGGCCGAGTACCGCCGCCGGCTGGAGGTGCCGCACGCGATGCAGGCGCTGACCGGCTCGGCCCGCGGGATCGTCTCGGCCTACACCGAGCGCGGCGACCAGGCGCTGTGGCGCCAGGCCGAGAACGTGCCGGCGCCGGTGCTGCTGGTGTACGGGCTGCGCGACAAGCTGGTCGGCTACCGCTCGGCCCGGCGGGCCTGCGCGGCGTTCGCCGACGCCCGGCTGCTGGTCCTGCCGGAGTCCGGCCACGTCGCGATGATGGAGCACCCCGACCAGGTGGCCAGGGCCGTGCGCGAGCTGATCGCGGAGGCCGCCCGGTAACGGCCCCGTTCCGGGCGAGGTCACGCCGGTTCACTCGTTCAGGTGGCAACCAGGCATGTGACCGATGGATTGCCCGGGCCCGGTCCTACCTTTCTGCTGTCGGACCGAACAGGTGTGGGGGAGGCGCGGCCGCCGGAGGAGCCGGAGGACGGCCGCACCCGTCGTCCCGGCGGGTCGGGACCGACCGCCGGAACGGGCGCGGGCCCGGGGAACGGATCGCGGGAGGGCCGCGGCCGGGCCGCCGCCCCGACACCACCCGGCCGTGCGGCCGGGGAGCGTCCCGGTGCCGTCGCACCCGGCCGACCGGGCCCTTCGCCCCGGCCGTCCCGCCGCCGCGCGGGGCCGCCCCGGCGACCGCCCGGGCCGCCCGGCCCATCCGTCGATCCGCCCGTGATCCGCTCTGTCCTGGAGGTCTCCCGTGCGCGTTGCCCTGCTCACCGAGGGTGCCCGTCCGCATCCCCAGCGTGCCGCCGGCGGCTGGTGCGACCGGCTGGCCGAGGGCCTCCCGGAGCACGGGTTCGAGCTCTACCTGCTCGCACCGCCCGGGGGCCGGGCCGCCGCGGGGCGTCCGTCGTCCGTCTGGCGCGGGGTGCACGAGCTGGCGCTGTGGGGGCGCCGGCGGGGCGGCAGAGCTCCCGGCGCGCTGCGCAGACGCCGCTACGCCGGGGCGTACGAGCAGCTCGTCCGGGCGCTGGTGATGCCGGGGGAGCGGGCGGGCTTCGGCGCCGGGCTGTACCGGCTGGCCGCGCTCGCCCGGGAGGACGGCGCGCTGCCCGCCTTCCTCGCCTCGGTGCACGCCCGGCGCACCCTGGAACGGGTCTGGCGGCTGCCGGGCGCGGACACCTCCGCCGGGCAGCCTCTGGTCTGCGACGTGCTGGTCGCGGCGGACCTGCTGGAGCAGTGCCTGCGGCCGCTCTCCGCGCCGTGGTACGGCACCGGGCCCGGCGGCCTGGGCGGTGCCGACCTCTGCCACGTGGTCGGTGGCGGCCCGGCGGCGCTGCCCGCGCTGGTCGCCCGGCAGCTGCACGGGGTGCCGTTCGTGGTCACCGAGCACGGCCTGCACCTGCGCGAGCAGTACCTCGGCTACCGCGAGGCGCCGTACCGCTGGCCGGTCCGGGCGCTGCTGCTGGCGTTCTTCCGGGCGCTCACCGAGGAGACCTACCGGCAGGCCGCCGTACTGACCCCCGGCAGCGTCCACGACCAGCAGTGGCAGCGCCGCTGCGGGGCCGATCCGGCGCGCACCCGGGTGGTGTACGAGGGCACGTCCGCGGTGTCCCGACCGGCGGCCGGGCCCGAGCCGGACGAGCCGACCCTGGTCTGGGCGGGCGCGCTGGAGCCCGGGCGGGACGCCGAACTGATGCTGCACGCCTTCGCGCAGGTGCGGGCCGAGGTGCCGCGGGCCCGGCTGGTGGTCCACGGCGAGGAGGCGGCGCCCGGCTACCGGGCGCACTGCGCGGCCGTCGCCGAGCGGCTCGGGGTGGCGGCGGCGGTCGACTTCGCCGGCCGGCCCGGCTCGCTCGCCGAGGTCTGGGAGGGCGGCACGGTGGCGGTCTTCTCCGGGCTGTCCCAGCGCAGCCCGCGGCTGCTCGCCGACGCGATGCTCAGCGGCCGCGCGGTGGTGTCCACCGACGTCGGGGTGGCCCGGGAGGTGGTCGGGCCGACCGGACTGCTGGTGCCGGCCCGGGACCCGCGCGCCCTGGCCGGCGCCTGCCTGGCGCTGCTGCGCGACGAGGAGCGGCGGGCCAGGCTCGGGCTGGCCGGGCGGCTGCGGGCGCAGGAACGCTTCGCCGTCGAGCCGGTGATAGGTGCCTTCCGGGAGATCTACCTGGAGCTGGTCTCGCAGTACCCGGCCTTCCCGGACGGCGCCGGCGGCGGTACGGCCGGGGAGCCGCCGCGCCCGTTCGCCCGGCCCGCCGAGTACTGGCTGGTCGACGGACGGCGCGGCGCGGACGCCCCGGACGGCGGCCCGCAGCGCCCCGCCGACCCGCGGGACGGCCGGGCCGTCCCGGCCGAGGAGAGCGGTGACGCCGGCGCGCAGGAGCGCCCCGGCGCCCTCGCGGAGGCCGTCTGATGGCCGGCGGCGCGGCGGTCGGCGGTACTGGCCGCCCGGTGGGCGACCCGGTCCGCGAGGTGATGGCCGAGCACCGGACGCTGTGCGAACGGGCCGTCGACCCGCTGGAGATCGCCGCCGGGCTGGAGGAGGCCGGGTTCGGCCCGGACGCCGCCGCGCGCTGCCGGCACGCCGACCTGTTCTCGCTCGCCGAGGAGCTGTACGCCCGGGTGCCCCGGCGGCCCCCGGCACCCGAGCCGCCGTGCGGCGGCCGGGAACGCGGCGCCGCCGCCCGGGCGAGCCTGACCGCCGCCGGGCTGGCCGTGCTGCCCTGTGCGGCGGCCGCCGCGCTCGGCGGCCGCTGGCCGGTGCTGCTGCCGGCCGCCGTCCCGCTGCTGCTCCTGCCCGCGCTGACCGCGGACCCCGCGGTCGAGCCGGCACCGCCGTCCGGCGGCCCGGTGGGGGCGCTCGGCCCGGCCCGGCCGGTGCGCCGCCCGGCCGGCTCGCGCCGGAGCCCGGCCGCGTTCGGGTACGGGCTGGGCCTGGCCGGGCTGCTGCTGCTCCCGCTGGCCGCGGTGGACGGGGACCGGCGGCTCGCGGCCGCCCTGGTGCTCGCGGCGGCGCTGTCCGCCGGGTCGGCCGAGCGGGCCGCCCGCTGGTACCGGCAGGTCGGCCGCGGGCACCTCGGGGCGGCGGGCACGCTCGCCGAGTTCCGGGCCCGGATGCGGCCGGTGCTCCCGGTGGCGGTCGCCCTGCACCTGGCGGTGCTCGCGGTGCTGACCTTCGCCGCGCTGGCCGTGTTGACCGTCGTCGCGCCGCGCCCGGGCCCCGGCCACGGCGGAGGGCTGCTCCACCTGGCGGCCGAGCGGGCCGGCGCCGCGCAGTGGGCGGCGCAGGGCGTGCTGGGACTGCTGCTGGTGCTGCCCGCGCTGCTCGCGCGCTGCGGCCGGGAGCGGGCCGCCGCGCTGGGGGCGGCGGCCGGCCCCGCGGCGACGCTCGCCCTGCTCGTGTCGGGCCGGGCCGTCCCGGTGGCCGTCCTGCTCGGGGGCGGTGCGGTCGCCGCGGTGCTGCTGGTGCACGCCTGGGCGGTGCTCGGCCGTGCGGGGTCGCACCGTTGAGCCCGGCCCGCCGTCTCCCCCGTTCCGTCTGTTGGTTTCAGTCCGCCAGGTCGTCCCCGACCTCGCTTCGTGGAAGGACGCCCCCGATGAGGGTGCTGCTGCTGGGCGCCGACGGCTTCATCGGCCGCCGGGTCACCGATCGTCTGCTGATGGACCACGAGTTGCAGGTGACGGTGCTCGGCCGGCGCGACTCGGCCGACATCCGCTTCGACCTGACCACCGGGAGCCCGGGTGCCCTGGCCCGGTTCCTGGACGCGGTCGCGCCGCAGGTGGTGATCAACTGCGCGGGCGCCACCTACGGCAGCTCGCGCACCCTGATCCGGTCGAACACGCTGGCCGTCGCCACCGTCTGCGAGGCGATCCGGCGCAGCCGGGAGCCGGCCCGGCTGGTGCACGTCGGCTCCGCCGCCGAGTACGGCCCGGTGCCCGGCGGGGTGCCGGTGTCGGAGCAGGCCGAACCGCGGCCGGTCGGCCCGTACGGGGTGTCCAAGCTGGCCGGGACGGAGCTGGTGCTGGCCTCCGGCCTGGACGCGGCGGTGCTGCGGGTGTTCGACGTGGTGGGCCCGGGCGCCCCGACCGCCTCGCTGTTCGGGCGGCTCGCGGAGGGGCTGCGGCGGGCGCTGGAGCGGGACGAGGCGCAGGTGCGGATGCCGGACCTGTCCGGATACCGGGATTTCGTGGACGTGCGGGACGTCGCGCGGGCGATCCAGGCGGCCGCGGTGTCGGCCGCCACCGGGGTGGTCAACATCGGCAGCGGGCACGCCGTCCGGGCCCGGGACGCGGCCCAGCTGCTGGTCCGGGCGTCCGGCTTCGAGGGGTCGATCGTGGAGGAGAACCGGCAGGTCCTGCTGCCCGCGCAGGCCGGCGGGCCGGTCGGCGACCACCTGCCGGGCCACCATCTCCCCGGCCACCGTCCGGAGGGCCACCGTCCGGAGGGCCACCGGCCGGAGGGCCGGGCCGCCGCGGGGGAGCCGGTGCCGTGGCGGCAGGCGGACGTGCGGACGGCCCGGGACCGTCTCGGCTGGCGGACACAGGTGCCGCTGGAGGAGTCGCTCGGCGACGTGTGGCTGGAGACGGCCTGCCGGGTCTGACCGGTGCCCCGGGGCGCTCCGGGCCTGTCACCGCAGGCCCGGGGCGCCCTGCGGGCGGCGGCGGCCGGTTCCACGATCCGACGCCGCCCGTCTCGCCCATCGGACGGGCTGTCTCGGAATACCGGAGGGACGTGACACTGTTGGCGTAAGCAGCCACCCGCGTGGCGGAGCAGAAACCCCACCAAGAGGCTGGCCCTGGCCACCTGAACCAGACACCCATCGGAGTCCCCGTGTCGTTGCCACCCCTGGTCGAGCCGGCCGACGAGCTCACCGTTGACGAGGTCCGCAGGTACTCCCGCCACCTGATCATCCCCGACGTGGGCATGGCCGGGCAGAAGCGGCTGAAGAACGCCAAGGTGCTGTGCGTCGGTGCCGGGGGCCTCGGCTCGCCCGCGCTGATGTACCTGGCCGCCGCCGGTGTCGGGACGCTGGGCATCGTCGAGTTCGACGTGGTGGACGAGTCCAACCTGCAGCGCCAGATCATCCACGGCCAGTCGGACGTGGGCCGCTCCAAGGCGGAGTCGGCGCGGGACTCGGTCAAGGAGATCAACCCCTACGTCGACGTGATCCTCCACGAGGAGCGCCTCGACAACTCCAACGTCATGGAGATCTTCTCCGGCTACGACCTGATCGTGGACGGCACGGACAACTTCGCCACCCGCTACCTGGTGAACGACGCCGCGGTGCTGCTGGGCAAGCCGTACGTGTGGGGCTCGATCTACCGCTTCGACGGCCAGGCGAGCGTGTTCTGGGCCGAGCACGGCCCCTGCTACCGCTGCCTCTACCCGGAGGCCCCGCCGCCGGGCATGGTCCCCTCCTGTGCCGAGGGCGGCGTGCTGGGCGTGCTGTGCGCGTCCATCGGCTCGATCCAGGTCACCGAGGCGATCAAGCTGCTGGCCGGCGTGGGCGACCCGCTGGTCGGCCGGCTGATGATCTACGACGCCCTGGAGATGAACTACCGCCAGGTGAAGGTCCGCAAGGACCCGAACTGCGCCGTCTGCAGCGAGAACCCGACGGTCACCGAACTGATCGACTACGAGGCCTTCTGCGGCGTCGTGTCGGAGGAGGCGCAGGCCGCCGCCGCCGGTTCGACCATCACCTCGCAGCAGCTGAAGCAGTGGCAGGACGAGAAGGAGGACATCTTCCTGATCGACGTCCGCGAGCCCGGCGAGTACGAGATCGTCAACATCCCCGGCGCGGTGCTGATCCCGAAGAACGAGTTCCTCATGGGCGACGCCCTGGAGAAGCTGCCGCAGGACCGCAAGATCGTGCTGCACTGCAAGTCGGGCGTGCGCTCGGCCGAGGTGCTGGCCGTGGTGAAGGCGGCCGGCTTCGCCAACGCCGTCCACCTGGGCGGCGGCGTGCTCGGCTGGGTCAACCAGGTCGAGCCGCACAAGCCGGTCTACTAGACCCGGGCTCCGGCAGGAGCGACCACGTCTGCGAAGGGCCCGCCCCGGCGGGCCCTTCCGCGTGTCCGGGCCCCGCTGCGGGGCCCCGGGCGGCGCGGCTGCGCAGGGGTCAGAGCGCGCCCCGGCGCTGCAGTACGTTGTACGAGATCCAGCCCGGCAGTACCGGCAGCCAGAAGGTGAGCGCCCGGTAGAGGAAGACCGCCGGGGTGGCGACCGCCGGTGAGACGTCCGCGACCGTCAGGGCGCCGATCAGCGCGACCTCGACCGGGCCGATGCCACCGGGGGTCGGGATCGCCGAGCCGGCCGCGTTGGCGGTCAGGAAGACCACCGCGACCGCCGAGAAGCTGACGTTGCCGCCGAAGGCCTGCACCGAGGCGTCCAGGCAGGCGGTGAACGACAGGGTGAGCAGCAGGATGCCGCCGAAGCCGGTGACCAGCTTGCTGGGCGTCTGCATCAGGTCGAGCATCCGCGGCACGACGCCGAAGAACAGCGAGCGCAGCCGGCCCAGCACGAACCGGCGCAGCGGTGCGACGGCCGCCACCACCAGGGCGAGCACGGCGGCGGTCAGCACGCCGATGATCACCGCGCGGGAGGCCGAGAGGTCGCCGTTGGTCTGGCTGCCGGTGATCAGGCCGAAGCTGAACAGCAGCAGCAGGTGCCCGGCCAGGCCGGCCAGCTGGGAGGCGCCGACCGAGGCCACCGCCTGGCCGGAGCGGATCCCGGCCTTCTGCAGGTACCGGGTGTTGAGCGCGATGCCGCCGATCGCGGCGGGGGCGACCAGCTTCACGAAGGAGCCGGCCAGCTGTGCGGCGACGGTGCGCCGGAACGGGAGCTTCTCCGGCACGAAGCCGGTCAGGCTCATCGCGGCGGCCACGTAGCTGAAGGCCGCCGCGGCCAGCGCCGCCGCCGCCCAGGCCCAGTCCATCTGGGAGAGCTTGAGCTGGGCCGGCTTGATGGTGGTCAGCGCCAGGTAGGCGGCGAAGGTGAGCGCGATCACCATGATCAGGCTCTTCGGCTTCAGCCGTTCCAGCTTGGCCGGCTCCATCGGCGCCTCGGGGGCGATCTGCAGGATCTGCCCGCGGATGCGGCTGAGCAGGTCCTCGCCGGCCGTCGCGATGTCCTCCTCGGCCTGCTGCTGGGTGCGCTCGCCGGCGGCGACCTGCTCCAGGGCCTTCGCGCGGGCGGCGGCCTTGCGCTCCTTGCTCAGCTTGTTGAGGTCGATCCTGGTCGAGCGGCTCATCCCGACCGGCTGGAGCAGCGGCAGGGCCTGCGCCACCCGGTCGGCGCCGAGCACCGCGTTGGCGGTGGCGACGGCGCGCTCCGGGCCGATCCGCAGGGCGAAGGTGGTGACCAACTGGGCGACGTCGATGCGCAGGGTCAGGTCGGTGGCGGCGATGTCGCCGCCGGAGAGGTTGACCAGGCAGGCCGTCTTCTCGTCCACGACGAGCAGCGACTCGCCGGTGAGCCGGCGGTGGGCGATCCGGCGCTCGTGCAGCGCGGCCACCGACTCCCAGAGCGAGGCCATCACCAGGTCGGTGACCTCCTCGTCGGCGAGCTCGTCCAGGGTCCGCCCCTCGACCTTGCCGTAGACCAGGATCGCGGCGTCCGGGCCCAGCTCGGAGGTGGCGACCAGCTGCGGTGCGCGGGCGCCCGAGGCGGCCGCCGCGTAGGCGATCAGGGCCTCCTGCTCCAGCGCCTGGCGCAGCGACTGCGGGCTGCGGCGCACCGCCACCGAGCGCAGCCGCAGCCGCCGCCAGGCGCGGTAGAAGAAGCCGGAGGCCTGCTGCTCGCGGTCGATGATGTGGACGTCCAGCGGCGGGCCGCTCTGCTGGGTCACGTAGTAGCGGCGGGTGCCGCCGGGCGCGTCCGTGGCGCGGTGGGCGCTGCGCGGGGTGAAGCCGACCTTGCGCAGGCCGATCATCAGGTGCTGGCCGGTGGGCCGGATGTTCGGGGAGCCGATCGCGTACAGCGTGCCGTAGGCGACGGACCAGCCGATCAGCACGGTGAGGAGCAGGGACAGCGGGGTGGTGTAGCCGCCGAGCAGCTCGGTGACCCCGCTGAAGACCACCACCACCCAGAGGGCGACCCGCCACCGGGGGCGGCTCGACATGCCGACCGCGGTCATGTAGGCGATCACCGGGGCCAGGTAGCCGTGCACCGGGTCGGTGAGGGTGCCGTTGCTGTTCATCGGCAGCCGGGTCAGCGCGTCCCGGATCTGCTCGGAGGCGCCTTCGGCCACCCACCAGTCGATGCCCAGCGAGACGCCGTAGGCGAGGACCGAGGCGAGCACCCCGTCGGCGACCCGCAGGCCGTCGCGTTTGATCAGCCGCTCGACCGCGAACGCCAGCGGCACGGCGAGCACCGCGACGCTGGAGAGCAGCCCGGTGACGGTGGACAGCACCGCGGAGAAGTGCGGCGCGTTGTCGGAGATGTCCTTCTCGATACCGGTGGTGGTCGAGGTGGCGATGCCGGCCAGGACGAAGACGGCGACTATGCCGAGGACGCCGGCCAGGAAGCGGATCAGGTCGGACGGGCGGTGCGCCCGGGCGGCGAGCAGGGGCTCGTCGACGTCCAGGTACGGGGTGTCGTCCAGCGGGTCGTGCTGCTCGGGCAGCGGCCGCCGGGCCGGCGGTCCGGGTTCGGCGGGGCCGGTGGGTCCGGCGGGGCCGGTGGGGCCGGGGTCGGCGGGCCGCGGTCCGGCGGGTGCCGGTCGGGTGGGCTCGGTGGGCCCGGGTTCGACGGGTTCGACGGGGCGCGCCTGCGCGGGGGTCTTGATCGTCAGGTCCTTGATCAGGGAGACTTCCGGAGTCGGCCCTTCCGCGGGCCCGCCACCGGGAGCCGGGGGCACGGCGGCGGTGGACTCGTCGGAGTCCTCGTCCACGCCCACGTCAGCCGTCCCGGTCATCTGGTCTTGTCCTCGTATCACCACTCACCGCCCCGAAGATGGTGGCATGCCCCGGCGCCCCGTGCTGGACAGGGGGCGGATCGGGCGCGGCGGATCGTTCGTACGGGACCGCGGGTGCGCCCCCGTGCGGAAGAATGCCGCAGGTGACGGACGTAACAGACGACGGCCTCCCGGACGACCTGCCGCCCTTCGCCGAACTGGTGCTCGACCTCACCGAGCGGATTCCACCCGGCAGGGTGATGACCTACGGGGACGTTGCCGAGTACCTCGGCCAGGGCGGCCCCCGGCAGGTCGGCCGGGTGATGGCACTCTACGGCGGCTCGGTCCCCTGGTGGCGGGTGATCCGCGCCGACGGCCGCTTCCTGCCGGGGCACGAGCACCGCGCCCTCGCCCACTACGGCGAGGAGGGCACCCCGCTGCGCGAACTCGCCGACCCGCCCCGGGTCGACCTGCGCCGCGCCCGCTGGGACGGCCGGGAGCCGGCCGGCCCGGCGGAGATCCCGCGAAACGGCCGCGCCGGCGGGAATGACGGGGCAGGATCGTAGGCTCGATACGGGCGGGCCCCGGCGGGCCCGCCCGGCCACGTCTCCCGCACAACCCCCAGGACCCGCCCCTTGAGCTCCCCCTACCGGCTCGTGCGCAGCCCGCTCGTCCAGCCCGACCCGCCCGTGCTGGACGCGTACCAGCGCGCCGTGGTCGAGCACGCCGGCGGACCGCTGCTGGTGCTCGCCGGCCCGGGCACGGGCAAGACCACCACCCTCGTCGAGGCCGTCGCCAGGCGGATCGAGGACGGCACCGACCCGGAGCGGATCCTCGTCCTCACCTTCAGCCGCAAGGCCGCCATGGAGCTGCGCGACCGGATGTCCGGCCGCCTCGGCGCCTCCGCCGCCGCCCCGCAGGCCACCACCTTCCACTCGTTCTGCTACGCCCTGCTGCGCGCCCACCAGGACCCCGGGGACTACGCCGAGCCGCTGCGGCTGCTCTCCGGACCGGAGCAGGACGTCATGGTCCGCGAACTGCTCGCCGGCGGCGCCGAGGACGCCCGGCTCGGCAGCTCCCGCATCCACTGGCCGCTCGACCTGCGGGCCTGCCTGACCACCCGCGGCTTCGCCGACGAGGTCCGTGCCGTCCTCGCCCGCAGCCGCGAGCTCGGACTCGGCGAGGCCGAACTGGAGCGCTTCGCCCAGGGCGTCCAGCGGCCCGACTGGGCCGCCGCCGCGCACTTCCTCGCCGACTACCTCGACGTGCTCGACCTGCGGGGCGTCCTCGACTACGCCGAGCTCGTCCACCGCGCCGTGCTGCTCGCCGAACGCCCCGAGGTCGGCGAGGAACTGCGCCGCCGCTACGAGGTGGTCTTCGTCGACGAGTACCAGGACACCGACCCCTCCCAGGTCCGGCTGCTGCACCGGCTCGCCGGCGGCGGCGGGGACCTCGTCGCCGTCGGCGACCCCGACCAGTCGATCTACGCCTTCCGCGGCGCCGACATCAACGGCATCCTCGACTTCCCGCAGGCGTTCCGCCGGGCCGACGGCAGCCCCGCCGAGGTCAGAGTGCTGCGGGTCTCCCGCCGCTCCGGCGCCCTGCTGCTCGCCGCCTCCCGGGAGATCGCCCGCCGGATGCCGATGGGCCGGCTGCCCGCCGACAAGCTCGCCCAGCACCGCGCCCTGCTGCCCTCCCGCGAGGGCGGCCGGGTCGAGGTGTACACCTACCCCACCCCCGGTGCCGAACTCGACTCGATCGCCGACCTGCTGCGCCGCGCCCACCTGGAGGACGGCGTCCCCTGGGGCGAGATGGCCGTCCTGGTCCGGGCCGGCGGCCGCTCCATCCCCGGCGTGCGGCGGGCGCTCAGCGCCGCCGGCGTCCCGCTGGAGATCGACGGCGACGACCTGCCGCTGCGCGAGGAGCCCGCCGTCGCCCAGCTGCTGCTCGCCCTGCGGCTCTGCGCCGAGCAGGCCGACCGCGACCGGCACGGCGACGCCGACCGGCCCGACCCGCTCACCACCGACCTCGCCCACACCCTGCTCACCGGCCCGCTCGGCGGCCTCGACGGCTCCGACCTGCGCCGCCTCGGCCGCGCCCTGCGCGAGGAGGAGCGCGCCGCCCTGCGCGCCGACGGCGACCCGACCGCCCCCCGCGCCGCCGACGAGCTCATCCGGGAGGCGCTCGCCGAGCCCGAGCGGCTGGTCGCCCTGGACCCCGGCCACGCCCGCCGGGCGCGCGACCTCGGCACCCTGCTGCGCAAGGTCCGCGAGGCCCTGGCGGGCGGCTGCACGGCCGAGGACGCGCTCTGGGAGCTGTGGGACGGCAGCCGCCGCTGGCGCGAACGCCTCGAACGGGCCGCCCTGCGCGGCGGCGCCGCCGGCCGCAACGCCGACCGCGACCTCGACGCGCTGTGCGCCCTGTTCGAGACCGCGGCCCGCGCCGAGGAACAGGTCACCGGCCACCGCGGCGCCCTCGACCTGCTCGCCGAGCTCGACGCCCAGGACATCGCCGCCGACACCCTCACCGTCCGGGCCGTGCGCCCCGAGGCCGTCCGCCTGATGACCGCCCACCGCTCCAAGGGCCTGGAGTGGCGCCTCGTCGTCGTCGCCGGGGTCCAGGACGGCCTCTGGCCCGACCTGCGCCGCCGCGGCTCCCTGCTGGAGGCCGACCGGATCGGCCGCGACGGCCTCGCCGAGCCGCTCTCCCCGGCCGCCCTGCTCGGCGAGGAGCGCCGCCTCTTCTACGTCGCCGCCACCCGCGCCAGGGAGCGGCTGATCGTCACCGCCGTCAAGGCGCCCGCCGACGACGGCGACGAACCCTCCCGCTTCCTGCGCGAGCTCTACCGCGAGGACGTCGACCCCCGGACCGGCAAGGTGGTGCGCCGCACCCCGCCCGTCACCGTCGAGGACGTCACCCACCGCCCGCGCCGCCCGCTGTCCGTCCCCGCGCTGGTCGCCGAACTGCGCGCGGTCACCGTCGACCCGTCCCGCTCGCCCGAGCTGCGCCGGGCAGCCGCCGAACGGCTCGCCCGCCTGGCCGCCGCCACCGACGACGAGGGGCTGCCGCTGGTGCCCGTCGCCCACCCCGACCGCTGGTGGGGGCTGGACGACGCCACCGCCGCCCCCGACCCGCTGCGCAGCCCCGACCTGCCGGTGCGGCTGTCCGGCAGCGGCCTGGAGCAGCTGGAGAGCTGCTCGCTGCAGTGGTTCCTGGAGAAGGAGGTCAAGGCGCAGGGCCCCGGCTCCGCCGCCCAGGGCTTCGGCAACGTCGTGCACGCCCTCGCCGACGAGGTCGGCTCCGGGCGCGCGCCCGCCGACCTCGCCGTGCTGATGGAACGCCTGGACACGGTCTGGGACGCGCTGGCCTTCGACGCGCCCTGGAAGTCCCACCAGGAGAAGGCCGAGGCCCGGGCCGCCCTGGAGCGCTTCCTCAACTGGCACGTGCTGGAGCGGGGGCGCGACGTCGTCGCCACCGAGCACGGCTTCGACGTCACCCTCGACGTCGGCGGCGTCTCGGTGCGCATCCGGGGCTCGATGGACCGGGTCGAGAAGGACCGGGCCGGGCGCGCCTACGTGGTCGACTTCAAGACCGGCAAGCAGATCCCCACCGAGAAGTCGCTGCCCGAGCACAAGCAGCTCGCCGTCTACCAGCTCGCCGTCCGGGCCGGGGCGCTCAACGCCCTGCCCGGGTTCGACGAGCGGCCCCCGGCCGCCGGCGGCGCCGAACTCGTCCACCTGCGCGAACCCGCCGCCAAGGCCGTCCAGGACGCCCCCAGGGTGCAGCGGCAGGAGCCGCCGGAGGGCGAGCCGTGGATCGAGAACCTGCTCGCCGACGCGGCCGGCAAGGTCCTCGCGGAGCGCTTCGTCCCGCAGACCGGCGGCGGCTGCGACCGCTGCTCGTTCCGCCGCAGCTGCTCCGCCCAGCGCGACGGGGCGCAGCTGCTGTAGGGCCTGCCCGGCGAGCCCGTCCTTCGGGCCGGGCGCCGGGCCCGGGTGCGGGGGCCGGAGTAGCCAGGGTCACTCCGGCCGGGCGTCCGGAGTGTCGGCCCGGCCCGTTAACGTTGCGGGGTGACAGCCGTGCTCAGCCATCCCGACCAGCTCAAGGAGCTGCTGGGCATCCCGTTCAACCGGGAGCAGATGGCGGCCATCGGCGCACCCCTGGAGCCGGCCGTGATCGTGGCCGGCGCCGGCTCCGGCAAGACCACGGTGATGGCCGCCCGGGTGGTCTGGCTGGTCGGCTCCGGCGCCGTGCGGCCCGAGGAGGTCCTCGGCCTCACCTTCACCAACAAGGCCGCCGGGGAGCTCGCCGAACGCGTGCGCACCGCGCTGCGGGTCTGCGGGCTCGGGCTCCCCCCGGCCGAGGGCTGGGGGAGGGGCGCCGACCAGGACGACGCCGAGTCGCTCGGCGAACCGGAGATCTCGACCTACCACGCCTTCGCGGGCCGATTGCTCAAGGAGCACGGCCTGCGCATCGGCATCGAGCCGGACGTGCGGCTGCTGGCCGACGCCACCCGCTTCCAGCTCGCCGCCAAGGTGCTGCGCACCGCCCGCGGCCCGTTCCCCGCACTGACCGGCACCTTCGCCAACCTGGTCGCCGACCTGATCGCGCTGGACGGCGAGCTCGCCGAGCACCTGGTCGAGCCGGCCGCCCTGCGCACCCACGACGAGGAGCTGCTGGACGCCCTCGCCACCGTCAAGCTGACCAACGACGACCTGCGGGCCGTCCCGGCCACCGCACGGGCCCGGCTGGAGCTGCTGCGCCTGGTCGAGGAGTACCGGCGGCGCAAGCGGGCCGCCGGGCTGATGGACTTCGGCGACCAGATAGCCGCCGCCGCCCGGCTCGCCCAGGACCGGGCCGAGGTCGGCGAGCTGCTGCGCGGCCAGTTCCGGGTCGTGCTGCTCGACGAGTACCAGGACACCTCGGTCGCCCAGCGGCTGATGCTCGCCGGCCTCTTCGGCGCGGGCCCCGACGGCCGGGGCGGCGGGCACCCCGTCACCGCCGTCGGCGACCCCTGCCAGGCGATCTACGGCTGGCGCGGTGCCTCGGTCGCCAACCTCGACGAGTTCCCCCGGCACTTCCCGCGGGCCACCGGCGGGCCCGCCGCCCGCTACGCGCTCAGCGAGAACCGCCGCAGCGGCGGGCGCCTGCTCGCCTTCGCCAACGAGCTCGCCGCCCCGCTGCGGGCCATGCACGAGGGCGTCGAGGCGCTGCGCCCGGCGCCCGGCGCCGAGCAGGAGGGTTACGTGCGGGCCGCGCTGCTGCCCACGCACGCCGAGGAGGTCGACTGGCTCGCCGACTCGATCGCCCACCTGGTGCGCACCGGCACCGCGCCGGGCCGGATCGCGGTGCTCTGCCGGGGCGGCGCGGCCTTCCCGGACATCCACGCGGCGCTGGTCGCCCGGGAGGTCCCGGTCGAGGTGGTGGGCCTGGGCGGACTGCTGCAACTGCCCGAGGTGGCCGACCTGGTGGCGGTCTGCGAGGTGCTCCAGGACCCGACCGCCAACGCCGCGCTGGTGCGGCTGCTGATCGGTCCGCGCTGGCGGATCGGCCCGCGCGACCTCGCGCTGCTCGGGCGCCGCGCCGCCGAGCTGGTGCGCACCGACCGGCCGGAGGGCGTGGAGGCGCTGACGGCGGCCGTCGCCGAGGCCGACCCCACCGAGGTGGTGTCGCTGGCCGACGCGGTGGAGACCTTCCTCGACGCGGACCAGCCCGACGAGCTCCCCTTCTCCGCCGAGGCCCGGGTCCGCCTGGCCCGCCTCGCCCAGGAGCTGCGCGACCTGCGCCGCTCGCTCGCCGACCCGCTGATGGACGTGCTGCACCGGGTGCTGACCGTCACCGGCCTGGAGGTCGAGCTCGCCGCCTCCCCGCTGGCGCTGGCCGCCCGGCGGCGGGAGACCCTGCACGCCTTCCTGGACGTCGCCGCCTCCTTCGCCGACCTCGACGGGGACCCGGGCCTGGCCGCCTTCCTCGCCTTCCTACGCGCTGCCCAGGAGTACGAGCGCGGCCTGGACAGCAGCCTGCCCGGCGGCGAGGACACCGTGAAGGTGCTCACCGCGCACAAGTCCAAGGGCCTGGAGTGGGACGTGGTCGCCGTCCCCGGGCTGGTGAAGGGCGCGTTCCCCTCCGGCAGCCCGCGCGAGCGCTGGACCAGCACCAAGCGGGTGCTCCCGCACGCCCTGCGCGGCGACGCGGCCACCCTGCCGGACGTGCGCGGCGGCTGGAACGGCAAGTCGATGACGGCCTTCCGGCAGCAGCTGGCCGAGCACGCCGGGATCGAGGAACTGCGCCTGGGCTACGTCGCTTTCACCCGCCCGCGCGCCCTGCTGCTGGCCTCCGGGCACTGGTGGGGCCCGAGCCAGAAGACCGTCCGCGGTCCGTCCGCCTTCCTGGAGAAGCTGCGCGAGCACTGCGAGCTGCCCGGCGCCGGCGAGGTGGAGTGCTGGGCCGAGCAGCCGGAGAAGGGGGCCGAGAACCCGGCGCTGGCCGCGGTGGTGGACCGCCCGTGGCCGCTGCCGCTGGACCCGGCCGCCCAGCACGCCCGCCGCCGGGTCGCCGCGGTGGTCCGCGCCCGGGTGGCCGGGCTCGGGGCCGAGCCGGTGCCCGTCGAGCCGATGGCCGTCGAGGACCAGCGTCAGTTGGCCTCCTGGGACCGCGACCTCACCTCCCTGCTGGGCGAGTTGGAGCGCTCCCGGCGCACCGCCCGCGACGTTCCGCTGCCCGCCGCGCTGTCGGCCACCCAGCTCCTGCGGCTGGCCGCCGACCCGGACGGCTTCGCCCGCGACCTGGCGCGGCCGATGCCGCGCCCGCCGCAGCCGGCCGCCCGGCGCGGCACCCGCTTCCACGCCTGGCTGCAGTCCCGGATCGAGCCGCTGATGCTGATCGAGCCGGGCGCGCTGCCCGGTGCGGACGACGACGGGATCGAGGACGAGCAGGACCTGGAGCGGCTCAAGGAGGCGTTCCTGCGCACCCCGTACGCCCAGCGCCGGCCGCACCGGGTGGAGGCGCCGTTCCACCTGGTGCTCGGGGGGCGGGTGGTGCGCGGCCGGATCGACGCGGTCTACCGGGACGGTGACGGGGAGTCGGAATCCGGTGGTGCGTCACGCTACGAAGTGGTGGACTGGAAGACCCACCGCGAGGAGACCGCCGATCCGTTGCAGCTCGCGGTGTACCGGATCGCCTGGGCGGAGCAGGCGGGCGTTCCGCCCGAGCAGGTCACGGCTTCGTTCCTGTACGTCCGCAGCGGGCGGATCGTCCGCCCGACAGGACTTCCCGACCGAAAAGAGTTGGAACGGCTCCTGATCGGGAACAGTGAATAATGAGTCACGCAGAGCATCCAAGTCATCACGGCAACGCCCGAAACCTGTGCGTCATGCACGTTTCGCGCCTATTGTGGGGTCGGTAACCGGTCAACCCCCGTGCTCCGGCCGCCAGCGAGGCCCGCATTCCCTAACCCTCAGTCATCACCGCAGGTGCCCCAGGGCATCGGCGTCTTCTGCTGGAGAGATCGACGTTGAGCGCGACCGGATGGATCAGAGAGCGGTTCACCGGGCCGACCCCGGGACCCGCTCCGGGCGCGACCGGCACCTGGCCGAGGACGGCGCTCGCGCTGCCCTTCCTCGGCATGGCGCTGATCGTCGCCCTCGACTACGTCAGCAACACCGAGGTGACGGTCGAACCGGCCCTCACCGCCGTCCCCGCGCTGGCCGCCGTGGTCAGCCGCCGCACCTGGTACCCGCTCGCCATCGGTCTGTGCACCGAGACCGTGGCCTTCCTGATGGCCCTGCGCAGCGACGCGCTCGACCAGTCCGTGCACGCCGCCAGCGTCTTCGCGATCCTGCTGGTCGCCACCATCGGCTGGGTCAGCGCGACCCTGCGGCTGCGCCAGGAGCGGGCGCTGGCCGACGCCCAGCTCGTCGCCTCGATCGCCCGCCGGGTGCTGCTGCGGCCCGTCCCCGAGCGGGTCGGCACCGTCCGGGCGGCCGTCCACTACGAGGCCGCCGCCGCGCACGCCAGGATCGGCGGCGACCTGTACGAGGTGGTCAACACCCGCCACGGCGTGCGGGCCGTGGTCGGCGACGTCCGCGGCAAGGGCCTCGGCGCGGTCGAGACGGCCGCCGCGGTGCTGGGCGCCTTCCGTGAGGCCGCCCACCAGGAGGGCGCGCTGGACCGGGTGGCCGGCTGGCTGGCCGTCAGCCTCGACCGGGCCCTGCACGAGAACGACCACCCGGGCGTGGAGGAGGAGTTCGTCACCCTGGTGCTGATCGGCGTCGGGCCGGACGGCACCGCGGAGCTCGTCAACTGCGGCCACCCCGCCCCGCTGCTGCTGCGCGGCGGGGAGGTCAGGCCGCTCGAACTCGCCGAGACCGTCCCGCCGCTGGGGGTCCTCGACCCCGCCGACGTCCGTCCGCCGGTGCACCGGGTGCCGCTGCGTTCCGGCGACCGCGTGCTGCTGTTCACCGACGGGGTGATCGAGGCCCGGGACCGCTCGGGCGCCTTCTACCCGCTCGCCGAGCGCCTCCCGCGCTGCGCCGACGGCCGCCCGGCCGAGGTCCTGCAGCGCCTGCACGAGGACGTGGTCCGCCACGTCGGCCGCCAGCTCGGCGACGACGCGGCGATGCTGCTCCTCCAGTACGAGCCCCCGTCCGTCCAGGGCGCCCAACTGCCCCACCAGAACGGAGTCCTGGCCCACCGGACGTAGGCCCGTCCGCTTCCTAGAGCGAGACCTCCACCAGCAGCGGCCGGTGGTCGGAGACGGCCGCGCGCGGTGCCGCGGCCGGGCCGACGGCCGTGCGCGGCACGCCGACCGCCAGCACGTGGTCGAACTGCACCGCGGGCCGGTGCGAGGGGTAGGTGGGCGTGCGGGCCAGGTCGTACCAGCCCTGCAGCCGGGCCCGGGGTTCGCGCACCCGGCGCCGGCGCGGCTCGGCCAGGGCGGGCCGCGCCCGCCGGGCCGCCCGCAGTTCGCGCACCCGGGCGCGCGGCGCGGTGCGCTCCAGCGCGGTCGCGCCGCCGAGGACGGTGCGCGGCACCGCGCCGACCAGGTTGAAGTCGCCGAGCACCAGGTAGGGCTGCGGCAGGTCGGCGATCCAGCGCCGGATGCCGGCCAGTTGCGCCATGTTCCACCCGGGGACGAAGGAGAGGTGCGCGGCGACCACGGTGAACGGCCCGCGGTCGCCCTCGAGCACCGCGGCCAGCGCCGCCCGCGGTTCGTCCGGCACGGGGGTGAGTCCGCGCCGACCGGCCACCCGCAGGGGCAGCCCGAACGGTGCCGGGGCGAACCGGCGGGCCCGCCAGTGCCGCACCGGCAGCCGGGTCAGCAGCGCGGTGCCGTAGGACGGAGGGGCGCCGTCGCCGACGTCGCCGGGGCCGTAGACCCGCAGGCCGCCGGGCACGGACGGCTCCGGCACCCAGCCGGCCACCGGTGCGGGCCGGCCGTGCAGGGCGGCGGCGAAGCGCCAGTCGGCGGCGCCCATGGCCTTGGCGGCCACCGCGGTCTGGTCGGTCCCGCCGGAGCGGGACTGGTGGCGGTCCACCTCCTGCAGGGCGAGCACGTCGGCGTCGAGGGCGGCCACCGCGTCCGCCAGCGGGCCGCCGGCGTCGGCCGGGTAGGGCCGAGGGGCGCCGTCGGGGGCGAGCGGCTGACCGTGCAACAGGTTGAAGGTGGCGATGCGCAACTGGCTCACACCGCACGACGGTACCCGCTCGACGGGGGAGGGGGCGGCTTGAGCCGGTGGGGCATACCGGGTATACATACTCGGTATGTCCATCCGTCACGGTCTGCTCGCCCTGCTCGACCAGGGCCCGCGCTACGGCTACCAACTGCGCACCGAGTTCGAGGCGCGCACCGGCGCCACCTGGCCCCTCAACGTCGGGCAGGTCTACACCACGCTGTCCCGCCTGGAGCGCGACGGCCTGGTCGAGTCCGCGGGGGAGGACGAGGAGGGGCACCAGTTCTACGCCGTCACCGATGCGGGACGCGCCGAACTGCGGGCCTGGTTCGACACCCCGGTGCCCCGGACCAACCCCCCGCGCGACGAGCTGGCGATCAAGCTCGCCATGGCCGTCACCGTCCCGGGCGTGGACGTCGGCGCCGTCGTCCAGGGCCAGCGCCGGCACAGCATCAAGGCGCTGCAGGACTACACCCGGCTCAAGGGCCGCGCCCTGGCCGGCGGCGCCGCGCCGGGGGAGAAGGGCCGGCCGGGTGCGGTGCCCACCGAGGGCAACGACCTCGCCTGGCTGCTCGTCCTCGACCAGCTGATCTTCCAGACCGAGGCGGAGATCCGCTGGCTCGACCACTGCGAGACCCGGCTCGCCCAGCACGCGCAGACCCTGCAGGCCCGCGCCGCCGAGGCCGCCCGCGACGGCGGGGCCACCGCCACCGCACCCGGCCGCCGCCGCTCAAGGACCTGAGCCCGGCCACAAGGAACCACCGGCTCGGCCCCGACACCGAGCCCACGACCAGCAAGGGGGGAATCGTGTCCCACTCGGACCCGACCCGGCACACACCGGTGCTGCACCTGGAGAACGTCACCCGCGTCCACGGACAGGGCGCCGCGGAGGTGCAGGCGCTGCGCGGCATCGACCTGAAGGTCCACCCCGGCGAGTTCGTCGCCGTCATGGGCCCGTCCGGCTCCGGAAAGTCGACCCTGCTCACCCTGGCCGGCGGCCTGGACAGCCCCAGCAGCGGCCAGGTCCTCGTCGAGGGCGTCGCCCTCGGCGGACTCACCCGCAAGCGGCTCGCCCAGGTCCGTCGCCGCGCCGTCGGCTACGTCTTCCAGGACTACAACCTGATCCCGGCGCTCACCGCCGCGGAGAACATCTCGCTGCCCCGCGAACTCGACGGCCTCTCCGCCCGCGCCGCCCGCCGCGAGGCGCACGCCGCCCTGGAAGAGCTCGGCATCCCCGAGCTCGCCGACCGCTTCCCCGACGACATGTCCGGCGGCCAGCAGCAGCGCGTCGCCATCGCCCGCGCCCTGATCGGCGACCGCCGCCTCGTCCTCGCCGACGAACCCACCGGCGCCCTCGACTCCACCACCGGCGAGGCCGTCCTCGCCGTGCTGCGCGCCCGCTGCGACGCCGGCGCCGCCGCCATGATGGTCACCCACGAGGCCCGGCACGCGGCCTGGGCCGACCGCGTCGTCTTCCTGCGGGACGGCCGGATGGTCGACGAGAGCGCCAGCCAGGACGCCGCCAGCCTGCTCGTCACCGCCGCCACCAACAGCCTGAAGGTGGACGAGTGAAGCTCAGCGCCTGGCGGGTCGCCCTGCGCATCGCCCGCCGTGACGCGCTGCGCGCCAAGGGCCGCAGCGCCCTCGTCATCGCCATGGTCGCGCTGCCGGTCCTCGGCGTCGCGGGCGCCGACGTGGTGTTCCGCAGCGCCGAGCTCGACCCGGGCGAACGCGTCGTGCGGATCATGGGGCAGTCCGCCGGCGAGCTCCAGATGATCGAACGCGGCTCCACCGTCCTGCAGGCGCCCGACCCCGACACGGGCGTGTACGTCCAGAACCCCAAGGACGACGCCAAGAAGGGCGCGCCCCCGCAGTACACCCCGGCCCAGCGCCGCAGCCTGGACACCGAACCGGCCGACCTGGCCAAGCAGCTGCTCCCGGCCGGCGCCACCCTCGTGCCCGAGCGGCAGGGGCCCTACACCTCCGCCAGCAGCGCCGAGGGGCTGCTCAGCACCCAGACCACCGAGGCCGACCTGACCGACCCGGTGTGGCGCGGCCGGCTCGACCGGGTCAAGGGCCGCGCCCCCGAACGGGACGGTGAGGTCGCGGTGACCACGGCGTTCCTCGCCCGCTCCGGCCTCAAGGTCGGGGACCGGACCACCGTCCGCGGCCTGGAGGCCACGCCGTTCACCATCACCGGTGTCTACGAGTACCCGGGCGAGCTCACCGCCACCGAGATCATCGCCCGGCCCGGCACCCTGATCGACCCGCTCGCCAAGCTCCCCGGCGCCGTCCAGAGCCGCAGCGCCGGCACCGGCGCGCCCACCCGCTGGCTGGTCGAGCTCCCGGCCGGGGCGGTCCTCGACTGGCCCAAGGTCACCGAGCTGGGCGGCTACGGCTTCACCCTCGCCTCGCGGGCCGTCCTGCTCGACCCGCCGGCCCGCGCCGACGTGCCCTACTACACCCAGGCCGACAAGCAGCGGGTCACCGAGACCTCCTACTTCGACCGGACCTCCGTCGTCATGCTCGCCACCGTGGTCGGCATGGCCCTGCTGGAGATCGTGCTGCTCGCGGGCCCCGCCTTCGCCGTCGGGGCCAGGCGCTCCCGGCGGCAGCTCGGCCTGCTCGCCGCCGGCGGCGGTGACCGGGCGCAGGTCCGGGCCGTCGTGCTCGGCGGCGGCGTCGTCCTCGGCGTCACCGGCGCCGTGGTCGGCCTCGCCCTCGGCGTCGGCCTGGTCGCCCTGCTGCGCACCCAGGCCGAGGAGTACTCGGGCAGCCGCTTCGGCCACTTCGACCTGCAGCCGCTCGACCTCGTCGGCGTGCTCCTGGTCGGCCTGGTCACCGGCCTGCTCGCCGCCGTCGTCCCCGCCGTCCAGGCCTCCCGCCAGGACGTCGTCGCCGCCCTCACCGGGCGTGACTCGCTCAAGCCGCCGAACCGCAAGCTCGCCGTCCTCGGCCTGCTGATGGTCGCCGGCGGTGCGGCGCTCGCCCTGCTCGGCGCCACCAGCGGCTTCGCCAGCCGGAGCCTGGCCGTCCTCGGCGGCTCCGTGATCGCCGAGCTCGGCATGGTCGCCCTCACCCCCTACCTGGTCGGGCTGTTCGGGAAGCTCGGACGCTGGCTCTCGCTCGGCCCCCGGCTCGCCCTGCGCGACTCGGTGCGTCACCGCGGCCGGACGGCTCCCGCCGTCGCCGCCGTGATGGCCGCCGTCGCCGGGTCGGTCGCGGTCGGCGTCTACCTCGCCAGCTACGAGGAGCAGGGCCGCCGCGAGTACGTGGCCTCCGGCCCCTCGGGCGCCGTCATGCTCGGCGGCGGGTACGCCTCCAACGGCCAGGAGAAGCTGCTGCCGCAGATGCGCGACGCCGTCGAGCGCAACATCCCCGGCCTCGGCCAGCGCGCCGACGTCCTGCGGATCAACTACAAGGGCGACTGCTCCGACGGGAACAGCTGCGGCTACGCCCGGATCGAACTGCCCAAGGACCTGCGCTGCCCCGCCTACGAGGGCGACGACCAGCGCGACCCGGAGGAGATCGAGCGCATCGTCCGCTCCGACCCGCGCTGCCAGACGGGCGGCCGCCGCGCCAGCCACTTCGGCGACCTCTCCGCCGGCGACGCCACCCTGCTGCGCAACCTCTACGGCGTCACCGCCCCGGCCGCCGGCGAGGCCCTCGCCGCGGGGCGGGCGGTGGTCTTCGACGCCCGCTACATCAAGGACGGCAAGGTCGTCGTCGAGCTCAACGAGCCCTCGGACGAGGCCGCCGACGGCTCGGTCAGGACCCGGCCCAAGCGCACCGAGGTCGCCGTCGACGCCGTCCTCGCACCGGCCGCGATCCCGGGCGCCGGCCAGGCCGTGATCAGCCCGCAGACCGCCGCGCGCCTCGGCCTCACCACCTCCCCGGCCGGGTCGGTCTGGCTGCCCGACGCCGTCCCCTCGGACGGCGCCGAGCAGAAGGCCAACGGCGCGCTGTCCAGGCTCACCGACCAGCAGGGCCTCACGGTCGAGCGCGGCTACCAGTCCAAGACCGGGCTGATCGGCCTGGGACTGTCGGTCTTCGCCGCCATCGTCGCCCTGGGCGCGGCTGGCATCGCCACCGGTCTCGCCGCCGCCGACTCCCAGCGCGACCTGACCACCCTCGCGGCGGTCGGCGCCGAGCCCCGGATCCGGCGCTCGCTGTCGGGCTTCCAGTGCGGGATCATCGCGGCGATGGGCACCCTGCTGGGCATCGTCTCCGGGGTCGTGCCCGGGGTGGCCCTGCGCAAGGTCGAGGCCGCCGCGCACAGCTATCCCGGGATGAGCCCCGAGGCGGTCGCGAACCAGGGGATCGTGGTCTTCCCGTGGCCCACCATCACCGTCACCGTGGTGGTGCTGCCGCTGCTCGCGGCCGGGCTGGCGGCGCTGCTCACCCGTTCGCGGATCTCGCTGCTGCGCCGCTCCGGCTGAGGCCCGCGCGTCGCCCCGTCACCCCCGGCAGCCCTCGGCGGCGGCCGGGGGTGACGGATGTTACAGCTCCCGCGGCGCCCGGCAGCCGGACGGCCGGGGCGGGCACCCGCACGGGCGAACTAAAGTCGTCCGTATGACGAGAACCCCGGACAGCGTCGTCCGCTCCTTCATCGACCAGCACTGGTCCGAATTCCTCGCGGACCTCTCCGAGTGGCTGACCATCCCCTCGGTCTCCGCCGACCCGGCCCGGGCCGGCGACGTGCGGCGCTCCGCCGAGTGGCTGGCCGCCAAGCTGCGCGACACCGGCTTCCCGGTGGCCGAGGTGTGGGAGACCGACGGCCTGCCGGCGGTGTTCGCCGAGTGGCCCTCCGGGGACGACTCCGCCCCGACCGTCCTGGTCTACGGGCACCACGACGTGCAGCCGGCCGCCAGGGAGGACGGCTGGGACACCGAGCCGTTCACCCCGACCGTGGTCGACGGGCGGCTGTTCGCCCGCGGTGCGGCCGACGACAAGGGCCAGGTGTTCTTCCACACCCTGGGCCTGCGCGCCCACCTGGAGGCCACCGGCCGCACCGCGCCGGCCGTCAACCTCAAGCTGCTGATCGAGGGCGAGGAGGAGTCCGGCTCGCCGCACTTCGCCGACCTGGTCCGGCGGGAGGCCGAGCGGCTGGCCGCCGACGTGGTCGTCATCTCGGACACCGGCATGTGGTCCGAGACCACGCCGACCGTCTGCACCGGCATGCGCGGCCTGGCCGACGCCCAGATCGACCTGTACGGCCCGGACGCCGACATCCACTCCGGTTCCTTCGGCGGTGCGGTGCCCAACCCGGCCGAGGTCGCCGCGGAGCTGGCCGCCGGCCTGCACGACGCCGACCGCCGGGTGGCCGTCCCGGGCTTCTACGACGGTGTGGTCGAGCTGACGGAGCGCGAGCGCGAGCTCTTCGCCGAGCTGCCCTTCGACGAGGAGCAGTGGCTGCGGGTCGCGAAGTCGTACGGCACCCGCGGCGAGGCCGGCTACACCACCCTGGAGCGGGTCTGGGCCCGTCCGACCGCCGAGGTCAACGGCCTGTGGGGCGGCTACACCGGCCCCGGCGGCAAGACCATCGTGCCGTCCTCGGCGCACCTCAAGCTCTCCTTCCGGCTGGTCGCAGGGCAGGAGGTGGAGAAGGTCCGGGAGGCCGTCCGCGCGTGGGTGGCCGAGCGGGTGCCCGAGGGCATCCGCCACGAGCTGGTCTTCCCGGGTGCGACCCGGGCCTGCCTGACCCCGCTGGACCACCCGGCGCTGCAGTCCACCGTCCGGGCGATGGGCCGGGCCTTCGGGCAGCGGATCCTCTTCACCCGCGAGGGCGGCTCCGGCCCCGCCGCGGACCTGCAGGACGTGCTCGGTGCGCCGGTGCTGTTCCTCGGCATCTCGGTGCCCTCGGACGGCTGGCACTCGATCAACGAGAAGGTCGAGCTGGACCTGCTCGCCAAGGGCGTGGAGACCGCCGCGTACCTGTGGGGCGACCTGGCCGAGAACTTCCGGCCCGGCGCGTGAGCGCACCACGGGACGGGCGACCCGGCGTGCCCGTCACGCCGGGGCACGCCGGCCCGGTCCCGGCGCGGGCGGCCTCCGGGCGCGCCACGGCCGGCAGATCACTCATCCGGATGATTCACCACGTGGGGATGGAACGAAGTGAGCACCGTGCCTGAGACCGAACCCCGGCTGCCCCTGGCACTGGCCCGGGCCGGAGTGGACCGGGCGGCCGAGCACCGGTTCGACGAGCCCTGGCTGGCGGCGGCCTGGAGCCACCCGGCGACCCGGGTGCTGCCCATCGCCGGCGGCGAGGCGTTCGTCGTCGACACCGCGCAGGGCACCGAGCTCGTGCTGCTGCCCTCCTTCGAGGCGCCGCAGACCGGGGACCGGTACTTCCTCGGCACCGACGAGGACGGCGTCTCCTACTTCGCACTGGCCGGCGAGAGCCTGCCCGGCCGGCTGGACGGCGACGCCCGCCCGGCCGGGCTGCGCGAGGTCGGCGCGCTGCTGTCGGACCGGGACGCCGGACTGCTGGTGCACGCCGTGGCGCTGGAGCACTGGCACCGGCTGCACAGCTTCTGCTCCCGCTGCGGGCACCCGACGGAGAAGGCCGGCGCCGGGCACGTGCGGCGCTGCACCTCCTGCGCGGCCGAGCACTACCCGCGCACCGACCCGGCGGTGATCATGGTGATCACCGACGAGCAGGACCGCTGTCTGCTCGGCCGCCAGGCGCTGTGGCCGGAGGGCCGCTGGTCGACCCTGGCCGGGTTCGTCGAGCCGGGGGAGTCGATCGAGCAGGCCGTGGTGCGCGAGGTGCAGGAGGAGGCCGGCGTCCGGGTCGGCGAGGTGCACTACGTGGCCAGCCAGCCCTGGCCGTTCCCGTCCAGCCTGATGCTCGGCTTCACCGGCCGGGCGCTGCCGGACGGCACGGCGATCACCGTGGACGGCGAGGAGCTGGCCGAGGCGCGCTGGTTCTCCCGCGAGGAGCTGCGGGCCGGGATGGCGGCGGGGGAGATCCTGCCGCCGTCCGGGATCTCGATCGCCCGCCACCTGGTGGAACTCTGGTACGGCGAACCGCTGCCGTCGTCGGCGCGCTGGTAATTCCGGCCAAATGGGGGCGCGTGGCTTATGCCGCGCGCCCCCATTCGTCTTTGCAATCCCTTCCCGATTCCGACACGAGCGGATGTTCGTAGTCGGACGGGCCAGTTCTGCTACCGCCCGGTGCCGCCCGGCGTGCGGGCCCCACCCGGGCGGACGACATTGCCGGAAACGGCTGAAAACGCGTCACCGCGCTCGCTAGATTCACTCGGGTGACAATCCCCCGGGGCACCGCCCAATCCCCCAAATACCAGCGACTCGCCGCCGACCTGCGCCGCCGGATCGCCGAGGGCGAGTTCACCGCCGACGCCGCCCTGCCGGTCGAGAGCGAACTGGAGCGCCAGTACGGAGTCGCCCGCAACACCGTCCGGCTCGCGGTCGACGTCCTGGTCAACGAGGGCCGCCTGGTCCGCCTCCAGGGCAAGGGCACCTACCTGCGGGAGCACCCCGTCCTGGACCACCGCGCGTACGGGCCGACGCTCGCCCCGGCCGCCCGCGACTGCCTGGCCCTGCCCTCCGCCGTCTACCTCGGCGAGGCCGCCGAGGCCGGCCGCGAGCTCACCACCGACTTCGAGATGATGATCGTCCGGGCCCGGGTCGACATCGCCGAGCGGCTCGGGCTGCGCCCCGGCGAGGCCATCGTGGTCCGCCGCCAGCTGCGGCTGCTCGACCGCGAGCCCTACTCGATCGAGGAGAGCCACTACCGCGCCGGGCTCGCCGCCGGCACCCCGCTGATGGAGCCGGACCCGGTCGAGGGCGGCGACGAGGCCGTCCTCGAGGGGCTCGGCCGCACCGAGATCGGCGCCGTCGACCACCTGGTCGCCCGGATGCCCGGCCCCGAGGAGGCCCAGTGGTTCCAGGGCGGCCCCGGTGTGCCCCTGGTGGTGCAGACGCGCGTCACCTACGACCGGCGCGGGCCCGTCCGGGTCATCGAGACCCGGTACTCGGCCGACCGCAGCCGGCTCGTCTACGGCGTCGGCGACCTCGGCGCGCGGGTCATCCTGCCGGCGCCCGCCGCACCCGTCGACCCCGCCCGGGCCGACGCGCCGTGACGCGCGCCGGCCCGGCCGTCCGGGCCGGCTCAGGCCGCCAGGGCCTTCTTGACCTGCAGCAGGCTCGGGTTGGTCATGACGACCTGCTCGCCGCCGCCGGCCGGCTTCACCAGCACCGTCGGGACCGTCTGGTTGCCGTTGTTCACGGACTCGACGAAGGACGCCGACGCCGGGTCCTCCTCGATGTTGATCTCGGTGTAGCCGATGCCTTCACGGTCCAGCTGGCTCTTGAGCCGGTTGCAGTAACCACACCAGGTCGTGCTGTACATCGTCACGGTGCCGGACATCGAGGGGACTCCTTCGGAAGGGGGGTGCGTACGGTCTCTGGACCGAACGTCCACCGGGCGGCGGGCATTCCGACACCCTGTCGACCGCACTGCGGAGCGATCATCCTCCGATCGCACCGGCCCTGTGGACAACCCCGCCACCGTTGTCCCACCGGGCTGAGAGGATGGAACGCATGCAGGAAGACCTCTTGAGCGGCAGCCCGTCCGACGGCCCCCACGGCTCCCCCTGGGCCGACCCCGGGGCCGCCACGGGCCCCGACGCCGTGCTCGCCGGGCTCGACCCCGAGCAGCGCGCCGTCGCCACCGCCCTGCAGGGCCCCGTCTGCGTGCTGGCCGGGGCCGGCACCGGCAAGACCCGGGCCATCACCCACCGGATCGCCTACGGCGTGCGCAGCGGCGTCTACCAGCCCCAGCAGGTGCTCGCCGTCACCTTCACCGCCCGCGCCGCCGGCGAGATGCGCGGCCGCCTGCGCGAGCTCGGAGCGGACGGCGTCCAGGCCCGCACCTTCCACGCCGCCGCCCTGCGCCAGCTCCAGTACTTCTGGCCGCGCGCCGTCGGCGGCCCGGTGCCCCAGCTGCTCGAACGCAAGGTCCAGCTCGTCGCCGAGTCCGCCGGCCGCTGCGGGCTGCGCGTCCAGCGCACCGAACTGCGCGACCTCACCGCCGAGATCGAATGGGCCAAGGTCACCCAGACCGGCCCCGACGACTACCCGGCCGCCGTCCAGAAGTCCGGCCGCGAGGCCCCGCGCGACCCGGCCGAGACCGCCCAGGTCTACCGCGTCTACGAGGAGGCCAAGAGCCGCCGCGGCGTCATCGACTTCGAGGACGTCCTGCTGCTCACCGCGGCCATCCTGGAGGACCGCCCCGACATCGCCGACCAGGTCCGCGCCCAGTACCGGCACTTCACCGTCGACGAGTACCAGGACGTCTCCCCGCTCCAGCAGCGCCTGCTCGACCAGTGGACCGGCCCCGGCGGCGGCGCCAGCCTCTGCGTCGTCGGTGACGCCAGCCAGACCATCTACTCCTTCACCGGCGCCACCCCCGACTACCTGCTCGGCTTCCGCGGCCGGCACCCCGGGGCCACCGTCGTGAAGCTCGTCCGCGACTACCGCTCCACCCCGCAGGTCGTCCACCTCGCCAACGGCCTGCTCTCCCAGGCCCGCGGGGAGGCCGCCCGGCACCGGCTCGAACTCGTCTCCCAGCGCGAGGCCGGCCCCGAACCGGTCTACACCGAGTACGAGGACGAGCCCACCGAGGCCGAGACCACCGCCCGCCGGATCAAGGACCTGCTCGCCGCCGGCGTGCGGGCCAGCGAGGTCGCCGTCCTGTTCCGCACCAACGGCCAGTCCGAGGTCTACGAGCAGGCCCTCGCCGACCTCGGCGTCCCCTACCAGCTCAAGGGCGCCGAGCGGTTCTTCGAACGCCCCGAGGTCCGCGACGCCGGCGTCCTGCTGCGCGGCGCCGCCCGGGCCGCCGCCGACCCGCTCACCGCCGGCGCCCCCGACCTCGCCGGGCAGGTCCGCGCCGTGCTGGCCAGCCGCGGCTTCACCGCCGAGCCGCCGGCCGGCTCCGGCGCCGTCCGCGACCGCTGGGAGTCCCTCGCCGCCCTCGTCCGGCTCGCCGAGGAGTTCGAGCGGACCAGGGCCGCCGCCGGCCAGGACGCCGACCTCGCGGCCTACGTCGCCGAGCTCGACGCCCGCGCCGCCGCCCAGCACGCGCCCGCCGTCGAGGGCGTCACCCTCGCCTCGCTGCACGCCGCCAAGGGCCTCGAGTGGGACGCGGTCTTCCTGGTCGGGCTCACCGAGGGCACCCTGCCGATCATCTACGCCAAGACCGACGAGCAGGTCGAGGAGGAGCGCCGACTCCTCTACGTCGGCGTCACCCGCGCCCGCCGGCACCTCTCGCTCTCCTGGGCCCTCAGCCGCTCCCCGGGCGGCCGGGCCAGCCGCAAGCCCAGCCGCTTCCTCGACGGGCTGCGCCCCGGCTCCAGCGCCCCCGGCGCGCGCACCGGCGGGCGTGGCGGGCGCGGGGGCGTCGAGCCCGGCGAGCGCTCCGCCGGTCGGCGGGTCCGCGGGCCGGTCAAGTGCCGGGTCTGCGACCGGGTGCTGACCGAGGCGGTCGAGCGCAAGCTGCGCCGCTGCGAGAGCTGCCCGTCCACCATGGACGAGGCGCTGTACGAGCGGCTGCGCGACTGGCGCGCCGGGCAGGCCAGGAAGCAGGGCGCGCCGGCCTACGTGGTGTTCACGGACGCGACGCTGATGGCGATCGCCGAGGACGTCCCGGCCAGCCGCCAGGAGCTGGCCGCGATCTCCGGGGTCGGTGCGATGAAGCTGGACAAGTACGGGGCGGCCGTGCTCTCGTTGTGTGCGGGGGAGGAGCCCGAGGAGGATCCGGACGGCGTCGGGGACGGCGAGCCGGTCGATCCGGCGTGAGCCGGTCCGGGCGCGGTCGAGGGGACTGCTCGGGGGACTTCGCAACCCGCCGCGAAAAATAGTTTGCGCCGCGTGCCGGGAGCGCAATAGCCTGCCGGAGCGGTCAAGGGGACGCGGTCGCACGGGGTGACACCTGTGCCGAATCCCCCCACACGCAACAGTTTCACCGAGACAGACATCCGAACATTCGGAGCCTGGGGAACCGGGCTCCGCGAGACGCCGAGAGGAGGCGAAGACAGTGGGAAACATCATGATCACCAAAATGACTGGCCAGACCGTTGTCGCTGCCTCCCTGCGTGCCGCCCGTCTGCGGGCGCTCGCCGAGCTCGGTGGAACCGGTCTGGGTCTCGACACCACCGGTGCCTCCGTCGTCCCCGCTGTCAGTGGGCTTGGCCACACTGATCTCTGCGTCGCGGGCGGCAGGGGCGCCGAAGGCACCTCCGTCGAGACCGGTCTGTCCCGCGACTGGGCCTCGGTCGGCACGCCGCGCTCCCCGCGCGACGAGCGACCGATCCAGGCACCGAAGGCAGCCGTAGCCGCCGCCATGCATGGCGGCTATGCGCAGGTCATCGGTGCCGGAAACACCCAGAAGCAGAACGAGCAGCAGATCAACCTGGCCCTGGCCGCCCTCACGGGCGCCGAGGCCATCCGGATGCGGGCCTTCCGCGGGCCTGAACCCTGGAGAGAACGAACCTGAGCAAGCTTCAGGTCGGCACCTCCAGGGCCGCGGAACCCGTCACACCGGGATCCGCGGCCCTTCTGTTTTGTCCGGTACGCAAGACCACCCAGGCCCCCCGGGGCCTCCGGCCCAGACCACCAGTCATCCGGGCCGGAACCACTGAGAAGACGAGGAAGACGCCCACAGTGTCCACGGTCATCACGCCGCCCATCCCGTCCGTACCGCCGACAAGCCAGATCACCAAGGCCGACCAGGCCGACCCCCCGGAGGTTCCTTCCATGCAGCTCAGCTCCATCGAGCAGGCCGAGGCTCTCGGTCTCCCCATCCCCTGCCGCGCCTTCGACCCCGAGGTCTTCTTCGCCGAGACGCCCGCCGACGTCGAGTACGCGAAGTCCCTCTGCGGCACCTGCCCGGTCAAGGACGTCTGTCTGACCGGTGCGCTCGAGCGGCGCGAGCCGTGGGGCGTCTGGGGTGGCGAGCTCTTCGTCCAGGGTGTCGTCGTGGCCCGCAAGCGGCCGCGTGGCCGTCCGCGCAAGACCGAGGTCATGGCGTGAACCGCGAACACGGTGCCAGGGCCGTCCGCCGGGGAGAGCAGCCCCTGTCGGAAACCTCCCTCCGCCGCTCCGTCCGCATCGCCGCCGCCAAGGCCGACGCAGTCCGACCCGCCCACTTCCCGAGCACGCACCCCGAGCAGGACCACCACATGACCGCCGCCGCCATCGATCCGACCATCCGCTCCGAGCAGACCACTGAACTTCAGATCCAGAACAGGACCCTCGAGATGCAACTCCTCCACGAATCCCTGGCCCGGGCCCATATGCAGGAGCGCCTGCACGAGGCCGAGCACCAACGCCTCGTCACCCGGGTCGCCCGGGCCCGCAGGCTCAAGCAGCGGGCCGAGCGCGCCTCGCTGCGGGCCCGCAAGGCCCTCGCCGTCGCGCTGATGTAATCGCGCCGGTGTCGTCGAGGCCGCCCGGGGACGCCCGGTGCCGCCCCACCCCCGTCGTGCCGCAGGCCGCCCCCCGTGATGGGGGGCGGCCTGCGGTCGTCGGGGGTCCGGGTCCGGAGCGCGCCCTCGCGCGCCTGGCCCGGGTCAGTCCTTGCCGAGTCGGGCGCGGGCGCCGGACGTGCGGGGCGCGGCGGCGGGGGGCGCCCCCTCGTCGGCGAACCGGGGGAGCCACTGCAGCATCTCCGCCCGGAACGGGGCCTTGGCGCCCAGCTGGCAGAGCACCCCGATCGTGCTCAGCGTGACCCGGTGGATCAGCAGGTACGCCGGCGGGAGGTTCAGCTGCTTGCCCAGGTTGTAGGCGGGCGAGCGGGGATCGGCGATCCTGGCGGCCTGGGCGCGCATCCAGGCCCGGGTGAAGTGGAAGTCGTCCACGGCGGCCGGCTCGATGATCGGCAGCAGGTAGTCCAGCACCGCGTCCGGGTCCAGCTCGATCGACGGCTTGACGAAGCCCTCCTCGCGCAGCATCGTCAGCACGCCCGCGGCGTCGCCCGCCAGGGCCATCCGCAGCGACGCCCCGATCGGCGCGGGCAGCCCGCCCGGCAGCCGGTCCACCGTGCCGAAGTCCAGCACCCCCAGCCGCCAGCCCGACGCCGGGCCGTCATCCTTCAGCAGCCGGAAGTTGCCCGGGTGCGGGTCCGCGTGCAGCAGACCCGTCCGGGACGGGCCGGCGAACAGGAACCGGGCCAGCAGCTGCCCGGCGCGGTCACGCTCCTCCTGGGTGCCGTCGGCGATCACCTCGGCCAGCGGGGTGCCGTCCATCCACTCGGTGACCAGCACCTGGTCCGCCTGTGCCACCACACCGGGCACCACGATGTCCGGGTCGTCGGCGAACTCCTCGGCGTGCAGGCGCTGGGCCTGCGCCTCCAGCTCGTAGTCCAGCTCCTCCGACACCCGCTCGCGCAGCTCGGTGATCAGCGGCTTGATGTCCAGCCCGGGGATCAGCGGCCCCACCAGCCAGGCCACCCGGCTCAGTTGCGTCAGGTCCGCCAGCAGGGCGTCCCCGGCGCCGGGGTACTGCACCTTGACGGCGACCGGGCGCCCGTCGTGCCAGACCGCCCGGTGCACCTGCCCGATCGAGGCGGCGGCCGCCGGCCGGTCGTCGAACTCCTGGAAGAGCCCGCGCCAGTCCTCGCCGAGCCGCTGGGCCAGCGCGGTGTGGACCTTGGCGGCGGGCATCGGGGGAGCGGCGTCCTGCAGTTTGGTGAGCGCGGCCCGGTACGGCCCGGCGACCTCCTCGGGCAGTGCGGCCTCGAAGACGGACAGCACCTGTCCGAACTTCATGGCTCCGCCCTTGAGTTCACCCAGGACCTTGAACAGCTGGTCGGCGGTGGCCTGCTGCAGCTCGGCCGTGACCACCTCGGCCGAGCGGCCGCCGATGCGCCTGCCGAGTCCGAGCGTGGCGCGACCGGCTATCCCCAGGGGCAGGGCGGCGAGCCGTGCCGTGCGGGTCACTGCCTTGCGCGGAAGATCGCTCACCCGGGCCTCCAATCCCTGGCCCCCCGACATCGGACGGCCCACCATCACTAGGCCATTGTGCCCGCTCCCCGACCCGCCCCCGGCGGAATTTCGTCGGCGCGGAGCGGGGAGTGCCGCACGCCGGCCGGGTCCGACCGGCCGGGCCGGCCACCGTGGCGGCGGTCGGCGTGGCGGTGGTCAGCGTGGCAGGCGGAGGGCGAGGCCGTCCAGGACCACGTCGAGGCCGTACGCGAACTTGGTGTCACGGAGGGCCGCCGGGTCCGGGGCGGCCGCGGCGGCCGCGTAGGCCTCCGGGAGGAGGTCGAGGCCGGCGATGGCCTCCTGGGCGGCGGGCATCAGCCGGGCGATGAAGTCGACCTCGCTCTGGCCGGAGCGGGCGATGGTGGTGAGCCAGGCCGCCTCGGTGGTGCTCATACCGACGACGTACGCGATGACGGCGTCGATCGCCCGGGAGGGTTCGGGGAAGCCGGCCGAGGTGAAGAGGACGGCCATCCGCTCGCCGAAGGCCATCAGGTTGGGGCCCAGGTAGGCGAGGCCGGCCTGGCCGAGGACGGCCGACAGCCAGGGGTGGCGCAGTGCCGTCGCCCGGAACGCCCCGGCGGCGTCGGTGGCGGCGGCGCGCCAGTCGGGGCTCTCGGCGGGCGGCAGGGCGATCTCGCCGAAGACCTCGTCCACCGCGAGCTCCATCAGCTCGTCCTTGGTCGCCACGTGCCGGTAGAGGGAGGTGGCGCCGGCGTTGAGCCGGGTGGCGAGCTTGCGCATGCTCAGGGCCTCTATGCCCTCGGCGTCCAGCACGGCGATCGCCTCGCGGACGATCCCGGCCCGGCTGAGCGCCGGCTGGTCGGGCTCGCGCTGCGGACGGGCCCACACGGACGGGATCGGGTTGGTGCGGGCGGCCATGGCGGCACCCCTCCCTCTTCTCTGCTTCGGTGCGTACAGCGTTCGCATTGAGCGTACAGCAGTCGGTTATTGCGCACACCGTTCCGCTGTGCGTACAGTGTTCGCAACGCAGGGACGGAGTGCGCACCGGGGGAACGGTGTGCGCAGACTGGAGGGGTGGCAGATGTCAGCGTCAGAGGTGGCCGGGGGCCGCAATCCGCACCGCTGGTGGATCCTGATCGTGCTGTGCCTGAGCTCGCTCGTCCTGGTGGTCGACAGCATGGCGCTGACGGTCGCGGTGCCCTCGATGACGGCCGACCTGGGGGCCAGTGCCCAGGACACCCAGTGGATCCTCGACTCCTACGTCCTGGTCTTCGCCGGACTGCTGCTGACCTCCGGAAGCCTCGGCGACCGGTTCGGCCGCCGGAGGATCATGATCACCGGGCTGTTGCTGTTCGGTGCGGCATCGCTCGCGGCCACCTTCTGCACCAGCCCGGGTGAGGTCATCGCGGCACGCGTCGCGATGGGGGTCGGCGGCTCGCTGATCATGCCCTCGACCCTGTCGATCCTCATCACCGTCTTCGACGAGGACGAGCGCAGCAAGGCGATGGCCGCCTGGAGCTCGGTGGCGATGCTGGGGCTGGTCGGCAGCCCCGTCCTCGGCGGCGTGCTGATCAACCACTTCTCCTGGCACTCGATCTTCTTCATCAACGTCCCGGTCGTGGCGCTGGCGATCCTCGCGGGCCTGCTGCTGATGCCGGAGTCCAAGGGCCCGTGGCAGAAGCCCGACCCGCTCGGTGCGGTGCTCTCCGCCGTCGGCATGACCGCACTGGTCTGGTGGATCATCGAGATCCCGCAGCACGGCGCCTTCGGCGGTCAGGCCCTGGTCACCCTGGCCGTCGCCGTCCTCTCCCTCGGCGGGTTCGCGGTCTGGGAGAACGTCACCTCCGCGCCGATGGTGCCGCTGGTCCTCTTCCGGCACCGCAACTTCAGCGGGGGCTCGCTGTCGCTGACCCTGGTGCAGATCGGCAACGGCGGCCTGCTGCTGGTGCTCACCCAGTACCTGCAGTCCGTGCTCGGGTACTCCCCGGTCAAGGCGGGCCTCGCCTTCGTCCCGCTGGCCGTCGCCGCGCTGCTGGGCAACGGGGTCGGCGCCAAGCTCGCCGCCACCATCGGCAACCGTCTGCTGATCCTGGCCGGCATGCTCGTCATGGCCTCCTCCTTCCTCCTGCTGACCACCGTCACGGCGGACGGCGGCTTCACCGTCCCGGCCGTCGCCCTGGGGCTGCTCGGGCTCGGCGCCGGCCTGGCGATGCCGGCCGCGGTCGGTGCGCTGATGGGTACCATCCCGCCGGAGCAGGCGGGCGTCGGCTCCGCGCTGAACGACACCATCCAGCAGGCCGGCACCGCGCTCGGCATCGCGATTCTGGGGTCGCTGCTGTCGAGCGGCTTCGCCGACGAGATGCCGGCCGGGCTGCCGGAGGAGGCGAAGCACTCCATCGGCGGGGCGCTGGCGACGGCCGCCGGGGACGCCGGGCTGATCCGGACCGCCCGGGAGGCGTTCACCTCCGCGATGTCGACGACCTTCACGGTCAGCGCCGTCGGCGTGCTGGCGGCGGCCCTGGTGGCCACCCTGGTGATGCGGGACCGCAAGGCGGACGCGGCCGCCGTCGGTGAGCCCGCCGAGAACGCCGCCTGACACCGGCGGACGACCCGCCCCCACCGAGAAGGCCGGTACCCCTTCGGGGCGCCGGCCTTCGGCGTGCCCGGAGCTCGCCCGGCGGACCCGGTGGGTCCGGGCGCCGCCCGCGCGCCCGGCGGCCCGCGCCCTCATCGCGGTGGCTGCGGCTGCCACAGGCACCCGCAGTGCGGATGGCCGCGCAGCCGCAGCCGGCGGGGCATCCCGTCGCCGGCCGACACCTCGCACCAGCCGTCCACGCTCGGCGGCCGCCCGCCGTCCAGCTGCACCTGGACGTGCAGCGCGGCGAGGCCGGCCACCGCCGTGGCCAGCGCCGAGTCGCAGGCCGGGGCGTGCGCCCGCCCCGGCCCGCCGTCGGCCAGCTGGGCGAGCACCCGGGGCCAGGCCGCGTCCTCGTCCTCCCGGCGCAGCACCAGGCAGTGCCCGCAGGCCGACACCCCGGGCAGGACCAGCGGCCCGACCACGCCGAACTCCTCGACCACGCCGACGTAGAGGTGCGGCACCCCGGCCCGGAGCAGCAGGCGGGCCTCGTACGCCCCGCCGGCGAACGCCGCGCTGCCGTCCCGCGGTGCGAGCACGACGAAGTCGGGCGGCTGCTCGCCGCGCCGGGGCGCCGGAGCCGGGGGCCGGGCCGCCGCCCGCTGCACCGCCTCCCGAGCGGCCGTCGTGCGCAGGCGCCCGACGTCCCCGGGCGGCAGCCCGGCCGGGGAGCAGTCCTCCGGGCGGACCCGCCCGGAGTCCACCACGGTGACCCGGCCCGCGCCGCCGGCCGCGAGGACGGCCGCCACCGCGGCCCCGACCCGCCCGGCGCCGCGGACCTCGATCCGGGCGTCGGCCCGCCGGGCCAGGACGGCCGGTGCCGCGCCCGGGCCGGAGTGGACCAGGGAGAGCGAGGAGAAGTCGGGCCCGAGCACGCCCCGGTGGGGTTGGGGGAAGCGGGCCAGGGCCGCCGCGGCGGCGTCCGCGTCGTCCAGCAGGCCGGTCTCGGCGAGGTCGGTCAACAGGGCGTCGGCGGGATCACGGCCGAGACCGATCCGCTCGCCGGCGTCGAGCAGCTCGGCCCGCCCGCGCGTCCCGTCGAGCAGGGCGAGGAAGTCGCAGAGGGTCTTGTCGGCCTGGCCGAGCACGCCGGCGTAGCGGGTGACGGTCCCGAACTGCAGGGTCTCGGCGTCCCGCCAGCTGCGGGACAGGGCGGGCTTCAGCTGGAGGCGCACGGCGGCTCCCCTCCGATCGATTCCGGACGGCTGACCGCAGCATGCCCCACCGGGCCGACATCGTGCTCCGGGTTATCCACAGGCACGGGCCCATGATCACATCAGCTGTTCGCAGTCCCTGTGGATAACTGCCCGGCCCCTCCGGCGTCGATTTCCGGACACCCGCCGTCGGCCTTTCGTTCCCGATCACTCCACGAAACATTTCGGCCACGGCAGCGGACTTCTGTCAGGGGTTCCGGGTAACGTCGTGTGCCATGGCAGCCGAGCGGGACTCCCATCCATCGGCGTCGCGTCGGCGTGCCCGTGCAGCGTCCGGGTCGCAAGTGGCGGCGCCGAGCACGCGTGGACGGCCGGACGAGCAGCAGCCGAGGTCCGCACAGCCGCAGCACCCGTCCGTCGCGGGCGCACCCCCGGAGCCGCACGACCGCGGCCGGGTGGAGGTGCGCCGCAGCGCCCGCCGCAGCCGCACCGTCTCCGCCTACCGCGAGGGCGACCGCACCGTCGTCCTGATCCCGGCCCGGATGTCGCACGCCGAGGAGCAGCGCTGGGTCGCGCAGATGCTGGAGAAGCTCGCCGCCCAGGAGAGCCGCCGGATCCCCGGGGACGACGCGCTGGCGGCCCGGGCCCGCGAGCTCTCGGCCGCCTACCTGGACGGCCGGGCCCGGCCCACCCAGGTCCGCTGGGTCACCAACCAGAACTCGCGCTGGGGCTCCTGCACCCCCAGCGAGGGCACCATCCGGCTCTCGCACCGCCTCCAGGGCATGCCGGAGTACGTGCTGGACTACGTGCTGCTGCACGAGCTCGCCCACCTGCTGGTGCCGGACCACGGCCCGGCGTTCTGGGCCCTGCTGGAGGCCTACCCCCGGACGGAGCGGGCCCGCGGGTACCTGGAGGGTGTGGTGTCGGCGGCCCGGCTGCCGCACATCCCGGGTGCCCGGCACGCGGACCGAGGGCCCGAGCGCGGCGTCGACCCGGCCGGCTCCTGCGGCTGAGCCGGGCCGCCGGCGCACCGGCGGGGACGCAGCCGGGAACGCGGACGCAGCCGGGAACGCGGACGACGGGGGGGGGGGGGGGGGGGGCCGGGGGGGGGCGCCCCCCCCCCCGCCCGCCCCACCCCCCCCCCCCCCCCCCCCCCCCCCCCCCCCCCCCCCCCCCCCCTC
>NZ_JBIWPA010000022.1:0-83791 GCF_044768035.1 Kitasatospora sp. NPDC101176 | reverse complement strand
GGGGGGGGGGGCGGGCGGGGGGCGCCGGGGGGGGCCCCCGGCGGGCACCGGGCCCCCGGGGGCCACGGGGCCCGTGGGGGGGGGGGGGGGGCCCCGCGGGCCCCCCCCCCCTCCCGACGTTCTCACCTCAGTCGCTCAGCCCGTCAGCAGCCGCGCCCGCGCCACCAGGTCGCGCACCGAGTGGTCGCTCAGCTCCGGCAGGCGGTCGTAGTCGAACCAGCGCAGGTCCAGCGACTCCTCGCTGATCAGCTCCTGCGCGCCGGCCGGGGCCAGTGCGACGTACTGGACGTCCAGGTGGGTGTTCTCCGGCCGGTCCTTGCCGGCGCAGCGGACCTGGTGGCGGTCGAGCCTGACCGGCACCGGGGCGCCGTCGACCCGCAGCAGCACCAGGTCGGGGATGCCGGACTCCTCGACGGCCTCGCGCAGCGCGGCCGACGCGAGGTCGCCGTCGCCCGGCTCGCAGTGCCCGCCCATCTGCAGCCACCGGCCGACCTTGGGGTGCAGGGTCAGCAGCACCCGCCCGGCCGCCGGGTCGACGACGGCCGCGCTGGCCGTGACGTGCGCGGGCAGGCAGGAGCGGTAGAGGCCCTCGGGCTGCGCGGCGAGGTGCGCCAGGTAGTCCAGCCGCAGCTGCTCCTGGTCCGCGTCGGCGGGCCGCCAGCCGTTCAGGGTGCGGACGGCGTCCGCGTGCAGCGAGGCCGTCCCCGGTTCGGTGACCGTCACGCGGTGGGCCCGCCCTTCCCGTCGGTGCCGCCCTCGTCCTGCGTCGGCTCGTCGCCCTTGGTCAGGTCCGGCCCGGCGGCGGAGCCGCCCGCGGCGGCCTCGCCCAGCAGCTTGTCGATGGCGTCGAAGTCCAGGCCGCCCTCCAGCCCGGCGTCCCGGTGCACGAAGGCGTCCGGGTCGTCGAGGTCGGCGGCGGTGGGGAGCATGTCCGGGTGCTGCCACAGGGCGTCGCGGCCCTCGACGCCGCGCGCGTCGGCGAGCAGCGCCCAGAGCCGGGCGGCGTCGCGCAGCCGGCGCGGGCGCAGCTCCAGGCCGACCAGGGTGGCGAAGGTCTGCTCGGCGGGGCCGCCGGCCGCACGGCGGCGGCGGACGGTCTCGCGCAGGGCGCCGGCCTGCGGCAGGTGCGGTTCGGCGGCGGCGTGGACGACGGCGTCGACCCAGCCCTCGAGCAGCGCGAGCGCGGTCTCCAGGCGGGCGAGCGCGGCCTTCTGCTCGGGGGTGTCCTCGGGCTGGAGCAGACCGCCGGCCAGTGCCTCCTGGAGTGCCTCCGGGTTGCTCGGGTCGATCTGGCCGACCAGCTCCTCCATGCGGGTGGTGTCGACCTTGATGCCGCGGGCGTAGGCCTCGACGGCGCCGAGCAGGTGGGCCCGCAGCCACGGCACGTGGGCGAAGAGCCGCTGGTGGGCGGCCTCGCGCAGGGCGAGGTAGAGCCGGACCTCGTCGGCGGGGACGTTGAGGCCCTCGCCGAACTCGGCGACGTTCTGCGGCAGCAGCGCGGCCTTGCCGGCCGGGGCCAGCGGCAGTCCGACGTCGGTGGAGCCGACCACCTCGGCGGCGAGGGCGCCGAGCGCCTGGCCGATCTGGGTGCCGAACATGGCGCCGCCCATGGAGCGCATCATGCCCATCAGCGGGCCGGCCATGGCCTGCATCTCCTCGGGCAGCACGCCGCCCATGGCGTTGCCGACCCGCTCGGCGACCGGGTCGACGAGGTCCTTCCAGACCGGGAGGGTGGCCTCGATCCACTCGGCGCGGCTCCAGGCGACGGCGGTTCCGGCGCCGGAGGGAAACTCGGTGACGCCGTCGAGCCAGAGGTCGGCCAGCCGGACGGCCTCGGCGACGGCCGAGCGCTCCGCGGCGCTGACCGAGCGGTCCTTGCTCTTGCCCTCGGCGGGCTCCGCGACGACGGTCTGCCGGGCGATGTTCTTGGCGAGGTCCCAGTTCACCGGGCCGCCCTCGAACGAGAGCATCTGCCCGAGCTGCTGGAACGCGGCGCCGAGGTCGTTGGGGTCGAGCCCGCCGAACATCGCGGCGAACGGGTTGTCGGCGCCGCCCGGTGCACCCGGCGCGCCGGGTGCACCGCCGGGCATGCCGAAGAGCGCGCCGAACGGGTTGCCGGCGCCGAAGCCGAAGGACTGCGGGCCGCTCTGGCCGGAGCCGCCGGCGCCCTGCTCCTTCTTCTTCTGCTCGTCGTCGGGCTTGGCCTTGCCGTCCTCGGGCTCCTCGGGCGGAACGCCGAATCCGAAGGGAAGGTCGCTCACGGGGTCCTCGATCCGGTCGGCCGTCATACGGGTGGGGCGGGATGTGCTGCCCGCCCGGGGCACCGGCGCAGTGGGGGTCGCGCGGGCGGCTCCGGGCGGTAGGCCCGCGCCGGGTGCACCGCGGGGCCTTCGCCTCGGGCAGGATGGACGTACGTGACACACGTCCGTACGCACATAAGCTAACCGTGGAGGATGGCCGGTGAGTTCCCCGCCTTCGGACGTTCGCTCTGGGCTGACCGGAGGAGAGGACGCCCCGGACACCACGGCGTCGCCGCCTCCAGCCTACGGCGGACGGCCGCTCACCGTGGCCGTCACGGGCGCCGCGGGCGTGCTCGGCGAGCGGGTCGCGGCCCGGTTGGTCGCCTCGCCGCACGTGCGCAGGGTCCTCGCGGTGGACGACCGCCGCGGCGAGGTCGCCGGCGTGCAGTGGCGGGTGCTGGACGTGCGGGACCCGGCGGTGGCCGAACGGCTGGCCGGGGTCGACGTCGTGGTGCACCTGGCGATGGACTTCGGCATGGAGTCGGACCCGCGCGCCCGCAGCGCCTACAACGTGCGCGGCGCGCAGACCGTGCTGACCGCCGCCGCGGCCGCCGGGGTGCACCGGGTGGTGCTCTGCACCTCCGCGATGGTCTACGGAGCGCTGGCCGACAACGAGGTGCCGCTGGCCGAGGACTCCGAGCTGCGGGCGACCGAGGAGGCCTCGCTGGTCGGGGACCTGCTGGAGATCGAGCGCCTGGCCCGCCGCGCGCCGCGGGCCCACCCGGGCCTGCAGGTGACGGTGCTGCGGCCGGCCGTGGTGGTGGGCCCCGGGGTGGACACCGTGCTGACCCGGCACTTCGAGGCGCCGCGGCTGCTGGTGGTGGCCGGTTCCCGCCCGTGCTGGCAGTTCTGCCACGTGGACGACCTGGCGGCGGCGCTGGAGTACGCGGCGCTGGGCCTGGTCGAGGGCGAGGTGACGGTCGGCTGCGACGGATGGCTGGAGCAGGAGGACGTGGAGCAGCTGTCGGGGATCCGACGGATGGAGCTGCCGGCGGCGCTGGCGCTCGGCACCGCGGCCCGGCTGCACCGGCTCGGCCTGACCCCGGCGCCGGCGGGCGACCTGGCCTACACGATGTACCCGTGGGTGGTGTCGGGCAGCCGGCTGCACGAGGCGGGCTGGCGCCCGCGGCACACCAACGAGCAGGTGCTGGCGGAGCTGCTGGAGCAGGTGTCGGGCAAGCACGCGGTGGCCGGCCGGCGACTGGGCGGCAAGGAGGCGGCGACCAGTCTGGGCGCGGCCGGGGCGACGGTGGCGCTGGTCGGTACGGCGGCGCTGGTGCGCCGGGCCCGCAAGCGGCGCCGGTTCTGAGGCCGCCCGCGGGCCGACCGCGCCGGGCCGGGAGGGTCGGCCCGGCGGGGTGACGGCCGGCGGGGCGAGGCAGTGGCCGGGCCCGGGCTTTTCTCACGATGCGAAATCTCGGAATCGTGATGCGGAAGCCACTTGCCCAGGACCACCCGGAATGGGGAATCATGGGGTCATGTCCGAGAACCACGACCCCATCCGCCTGCTCGCCGTCCGCGACACCCCGCTCTCGCTCGACGAGGTGTACGAGGCGGTCGGCGACGACGCTGCCGGCGGCACGACCGTCTTCGTCGGGACGGTCCGTGACCACGACGGCGGCAAGTCCGTCACCGCGCTGGACTACAGCTGCCACCCCACCGCCGAGCAGGAGATGCGCCGCATCGCCGAGAAGGTCGTCGCCGACTTCCCGGTCAAGGCGCTCGCCGCGGTGCACCGGATCGGCCGGCTGGAGATCACCGACAAGGCGGTGATCGTCGCGGTGTCCTGCGCCCACCGGGGCGAGGCCTTCGCGGCGGCCCGCCGACTGATCGACGACCTGAAGCACGAGGTGCCGATCTGGAAGCACCAGGTCTTCGCCGACGGCGAGGAGGAGTGGGTGGGCGCGGGCGGCTGCTGACCCGGTCGTCGGCGGTGCGGCCGGAACCGGCCGCACACGCAGGACGTCCTCGGTGTCAGGCGCGCCGGGTCCTCACTCGAACGGGTCCGCGACGGCGTGTCGAATACTCCCTGGCAGTGAGCCGATCGGCCCTCCCGTAACCCGGACGGCGGTGATCGCGTTGTCCGCCGGAGTGGTTAATCTGCTCATAGACACGACGAGCTGGGAGTACTGACATGGGTGCGCTCGCCTGGCTGATCATTCCTGTTGTCGCCGTCCTGCTCGCCGCGGTCTGGGCGGGCTGGGCCCAGCGGGCCCCGCGGGCCACCGGGGACCCCGCCTCACTCGCCGAACACCGGCGCTTCATGGCCGCGATGGAACGCACCACCGCGGGCAGCGGCGCCCCCGGGGACGGCTCGGGCCGGTAGCCCGGGGGGCGCCCGCTCCCGCGCGTCCCGTACTGTCGAGGCATGCCACGCCGCTCCGCGACGATGCTCGCTGCCACCCTGCTGCTCATAGCGCTGCTCTGCGTCTCGGTGCTGATGAAGGTGCCGTACACGGAGATGAGCCCGGGGCCGACGTACAACACGCTCGGCAACCAGGGCGGCAAGCCGGTGATCACCATCACCGGGCGCGACTCGTACCCGACGACCGGGCACCTGAACATGACGACCGTCCAGGTCACCGGGGCCAAGTACGAGCCCAGCCTGGTCAACGCGGTGGTCGGCTGGCTGCGGGGCGACGTGATGGTGGTGCCGCACGACAACGTCTACCCGAAGGGGCAGACGGACGCCGACGCCAAGAAGCAGAACGCGGAGGAGTTCGCCTCCTCCGAGGACAGCGCCCGCACCGCGGCGCTCAACCAGCTGGGCATCCCGGTCGGCAACGAGCTGATCGTCAAGTCGGTCACCGCCGGCGCCCCGGCCGAGGGCAAGCTGCACGCGGGCGACCAGATCGTGGCCGTCGACGGTGCGCCGGTGACGGCCGTCGACCAGGTGGTGGCGGCGGTCACCAAGCACAAGCCCGGCGAGTCGGTGGTCTTCACCGTCGTGCCGCGGGTCAAGGACGCCGCGGGGGCCGGCGCCGCCGCCAGGACGGACGTCGCCGTCCCCACCGTGAAGGCCAAGGACCTCGACCCGAAGGCGCCGGCCGAGCGGGCCGAGCTCGCGGTGGTCGGCATCGGCACCGGGATCCGGCACACCTACCCGTTCCAGATCGACATCGGCCTGCAGGACGTCGGCGGTCCCAGCGCCGGGCTGATGTTCTCGCTCGGCATCATCGACAAGCTCACCCCGGGCGGCGACCTCACCGGCGGCAAGTTCGTGGCCGGCACCGGCACCATCGACGACGACGGCAAGGTCGGCCCGATCGGCGGCATATCGATGAAGCTGATCGCCGCCCGGGAGGCCGGCGCCGAGTACTTCTTCACCCCGTCCTCGAACTGCGCCGAGGCGACCAAGGACATCCCGTCCGGGCTGACCCTGATCAAGACGGACACGTTGGACGGCGCGCTGAAGTCGCTGGAGCAGATCCGCTCCGGGCAGACCTCCGCGCTGCCGTCCTGCGCCGCCGGGTAACGGGCCGCCGGGCGGCCGGGGGCCGGGGCCTCAGGCGAAGGTCGCCAGCAGCGCCTTGGTCAGACCGGGCACCAGGTCCGGGCCGGTGAGCACCTCGCGCGCGCTGTCCTTGGAGCGCAGCCGCAGCGCGATCTCCTTCTTGCCGTCGCGCAGGACGGCGGCGGTGATCCGGACCTCCTCGCGCTTGGGGTGGTTGGCCACCCACTCGGCGAGCTGGGCGTCGCTGGCGTTGCGCGGGCGGGACTGCTCGGCGCCGGGCGGCAGCATCATCCGCTCGACGACCAGGGCGCAGCCGGCCACCGCGTCGGGCCAGGCGATGGTGCCGAGGAACTTGTCCAGCTCCATGCCGGCCGGCAGTTCGTCCTGCTCGACCGGGGTGAGGCCGGCCGCGTCGTCGTCGCCGAGGCCGAGCTGGGCGGCGATCTTCGGGTCGGCCCTGCGCAGGGCGGTGCTGTCCACCAGGGCGAACAGCCGGGCCGGGAGGTCCCAGCCGAGAGTGGCGGCGTACTCGTCGATCTCCAGCGCGGCCCGGGTGAGCGGGGTCGCGGCGGGGAGCTTGGAGACGTCGTCGGGGGAGTTGAGTGCATCGGGCGCGTCGGACATGCCCCAATCCTCACACGTCGGGGGCGCCGGCGGTGCCGGGAGCGGCCGGGCCGGGGGAGGCCGGAGTAACCGTCTGCTAACGGTGGGAACTCGACCAAAGCCTGGTTAAGTTTCCCTGAAGACCGATCGACTCCAGACCACACAGCCGAGGTGCCACCGTGGTATTCCAGATGCCGGAACGCTCAGGGCCGGGATTCCGGCGCAGGGTAGGCCCTCCCTCGCGGCGCGCGCGGGTCGCCCTGCTGACGCTGGGCGTGCTCGCGGTGCTGTTCCTGCTGTTCGTCATGTTCGCCGGCTTCTGGACGGACTGGCTCTGGTTCAAGTCGGTCGGCTACTCCTCGGTGTTCACCACCCAGCTGTGGACGAAGGCCGGCCTGTTCGCGGTGTTCGGCCTGCTGATGGCGGTGATCGTCGGCTTCAACGTCTGGCTGGCGCACCGGCTGCGGCCGCCGCTGTCGGCGATGTCGGTCGAGCAGCAGAGCCTGGACCGCTACCGCTCCGGCCTGGCGCCGTTCAAGCGCTGGGCGCTGATCGGCGTCTCGCTGGTGATCGGCCTGGTGGCGGGCGCCGCGGCGTCCGGCCAGTGGCGGACCTGGCTGATGTGGACGAACGCGACGTCCTTCGGCGAGAAGGACGCGCAGTTCGGCATGGACGTCTCGTTCTACGCCTTCTCCCTGCCGTTCTACGAGTTCCTGCTGGGCTTCGCGTTCAGCGCCGTGATCGTCTCGCTGCTGACCTCGGCGCTGGTGCACTACCTCTACGGCGGGCTGCGGCTGCAGGGCCCCGGCCGGCGCGCGAGCGCGGGCGCGCAGGGGCACCTGGCGGTGCTGCTCGGCGTGTTCGTGCTGCTGAAGGCGGCGGCGTACTGGCTGGACCGGTACGCGCTGGCGGTGAAGACCGGCTCCTACAAGGGGGTCTCCGGCTGGACCGGCCTGCGCTACGTGGACGCCAACGCCTTCCTGCCGGCCAAGACCATCCTCTTCTTCGTCGCGATCATCTGCGCGGTGCTGTTCTTCCTGACCCCGGTGCGCCGCACCTGGGCGCCGGCCCTGATCGGGCTCGGGCTCATGGTGCTGTCGGCGGTGCTGATCGGCGGGCTGTACCCGGCGATCGTGCAGCAGTTCCAGGTCAAGCCGAACGAGCAGGCCAAGGAGACGCCGTACATCCAGAAGAACATCGACGCCACGCGGCAGGCGTACGGGATCGCGGACGCGCAGACCTCCCAGTACAGCCCGCAGGGGTCGACCACCGCGGAGGCGCTCAAGCCGGACGCGCAGACCATCGCGGACATCCGCCTGCTGGACCCGAACATCGTCTCGCCGACCTTCCAGTCGATCGAGCAGCAGCGCAGCTACTACGCGTTCCCGAACACCCTGGACGTGGACCGCTACGGCGCCGGCACCGGCAAGCAGGACACCGTGATCGGCCTGCGCGAGCTCGACCTCAACGGCGTGCAGCGCAACTGGATCAACGACCACTTCAAGTACACCCACGGCTACGGCGCGGTCGTCGCCAAGGGCAACCAGGTCAACGACAAGGGTCAGCCGGTGTTCACCGAGTCCGGCCTGCCGGCCACCGGTGCGCTGGGCGACTACCAGCAGCGGATCTACTACGGCGAGAAGACCACCTCGTACTCGATCGTCGGCGGCTCGAACCAGGAGATCGACTACACCACCGAGACCGGCGAGAACAAGCAGTACCAGTACACCGGTGACAGCGGCGTCTCGCTGGACAACCCGATCACCCGGGCCGCGTACGCGGTGCGCTTCGCCGAGCCGCAGATCCTCTACGCGGGGGCGATCACCGACGGCGCGAAGGTGATCTACAACCGGACGCCGAAGGAGCGGGTCGAGAAGGTCGCCCCGTGGCTGTCGATCGACGCCGACCCGTACCCGGTGGTGCAGGACGGCAAGGTGGTCTGGGTGCTGGACGGCTACACCACCTCGGACGGCTACCCGTTCTCCTCGAAGACGACGCTGGGCACCGCCACCAAGGACTCGCTGACCAACCAGCGCGGCGAGCTGCTGACCGTCGCCAACCAGGTCAACTACATCCGCAACTCGGTCAAGGCCACGGTGGACGCCTACACCGGCGAGGTGAAGCTCTACCAGTGGGACGAGCAGGACCCGGTGCTGAGGACCTGGATGAAGGCCTTCCCGGGCAGCGTCGAGCCGAAGGCCGACATCCCGGCGGACCTGCTGCCGCACCTGCGCTACCCGCAGGACATGTTCAAGGTCCAGCGCGACCTGCTCGGCCAGTACCACGTGACCGACTCCAACTCCTTCTTCAACGGCAGCGACATCTGGCAGGTCCCGGTGGACCCGACCAGCGACACCAAGCAGGTCCAGCCGCCGTACTACCTGACGGTGCGGATGCCCGACCCCGCGGTCACCTCGGCGAGCTTCTCGCTGACCTCCACCTTCGTGCCCAACGGCCGGGACAACCTGGCGGCCTTCATGGCGGTCAACGCCGACCCGGGCCCGGACTACGGGAAGATCCGGATCCTCAAGATCCCCGGCGACAGCAAGACGCTCGGCCCCAACCTGGTGCAGTCGCAGTTCAACTCCCGGCAGGAGGTGGCGCAGCAGATCACCCTGCTGAAGAGCGGCGGGGACTCCGACCTGGAGTACGGCAACCTGCTCACCCTCCCGGTCGGCGGCGGACTGCTCAACGTCGAGCCGGTCTACGTGCGCGGACGCGGCGCCAAGTACCCGACGCTGCAGAAGGTCCTGGCGGTGTACGGGAACGACAACGTGGCGTTCGAGAACACCCTGGAGGACGCCCTCAAGAAGGTGTTCGCCGGATCGGCCCCGCCGACCACCCCGACCGCGCCGTCCACCCCGGGCACCCCGACCGGCCCGTCGACGCCGACGCCCACCGCCCCGGCCACCCCGGCCCCGGGCGGGACGATCTCGCCCGAGCTGCAGAAGGCGCTCTCGGACGCGGAGAAGGCGTACAACGACAGCCAGACCGCGTTCAAGAACGGCGACTGGGTGGCGTACGGCAACGCCCAGAAGGCGCTCGGCGACGCCCTGAAGGCGGCCGAGGCCGCCCGCGGCACCGGCTCGCCGGCGGCCCCGTCCGCGGCGGCGACCCCCGGCGGATCGGCGAGCCCGCACCCGTAGCCCGCTGAGCTGCGACAACCGATTCCGACTCCACCCCGGGCCCGTGCTATGGTTTAACCACCGACGCGGGGTGGAGCAGCTCGGTAGCTCGCTGGGCTCATAACCCAGAGGTCGCAGGTTCAAATCCTGTCCCCGCTACTCAGTGCCAGAGGCCCGGAGGATCCTTCCTCCGGGCCTCTGGTGTTTCCGCTCCCAAGCGGTGGGAACCGCTCCGGTACTATCGACCGTCGCCAACGAGGACGGCTCAGGGGTTTGTGGGGTTGAAGTGTCGGGAAATCGACAAAGCGCCGAAGCAATTTCGTCGGCTTCGAGTCGACCCCGCCCGAATTCGGCCGGGGCAGGTGTACGCGGTTAGCGGGTGATGCGACGATGGGACACGCGGGGGACGGTACGCGGCTGCTGATCAGCCGTCGGGTCCGGCGCCTCCCCTGGGGGTCCCCCCGGCCGCGGGCCGGGGCACGATGCCGCGACACTCTGGGGGAGCGGGAGTCGGCATGAGGCTGATCGGCAAGAACGGGTCAGGCACCAAGTCCGCCGCGGCCACCGAGGCGGACACCGACGCCTGGGCGGAGAGCCCCGAGAGCCGCCCCGGAGCCCTCCCCGCCCAGCGCACCAGCGGTCTGACCGAACGTCCGCCGGTCGGCGGCTACGGCCCCGACAGCCTCGTCCACGTGTCCGCCCGTCAGTTCGCCGCCGCCGTCGGCCCCTACGGCACGGACGCCGACACCGACGGCTCCGGAGCCGCCGCGCTCGACCCGGCAGGCCTGGACACCACCAGCTTCGAGTCCGCCCTGGCCGCCCGCGAGAGCGCCGCGCTGGAGGCCCGGCACCGCCAGGCCGCCGACGACGGCGACCCGGACGCCGCCTGCCGGCTCGGGACCCTGCTGCTGCGCCGCGGCGACCTCGAGGACGCCGAGTCCTACCTGCGCGCCGCCGCGGCCGCCGGCCTGCGCGCCGCCGCCAACAACCTCGGCGTGCTGCTCCACCAGCAGGGCCACCGGGCCGAGGCCGCCCAGTGGTGGCGCCAGGCCGCGGTGGCCGGCAGCGCGCCCGCCGCGCACGCGCTCGGGCTCCAGCTGCGCGACCAGGGCGAGGAGGAGGCCGCCGAGTACTGGCTGCACTTCGCCGCCGACCACGGCCACCCGCTCGGCGCCTACGCCCTGGGCGACCTGATGGAGCACCGGCGCGACGTGCGCGCCGAACGCTGGTTCAAGGTCTCCGCGGACGCCGGGCACCGCGAGGCCGCCTACCGCCTCGCCAGGATGCGCGAGGCGGCCGGGGACAAGGACACCGCCGAGACCTGGTACCGCACCGCGGCCGCCCGCAGCCACGCCCGGGCCGCACTGCGCCTGGGCGTGCTGCTGGAGGAGCGCTCCGGCGACGACCGGACCCTGTTGGATGAGGCCGCCCGCTGGTACCGGCAGTCCGCGCAGAACGGCGAGCCGCGGGCGGCCTGCGCCCTGGGCTTCCTGCTGCGCGACTCAGGGGACGCCGGCGCCGCCGCCGAGTGGTGGCAGGAGGCCGCCGAGGCCGGCGACGGCAACGCCGCCAACGCGCTCGGCGCCCTGCACGCGGGGCGCGGCGAGGCCAAGGAGGCCGAGCACTGGTACCGCACCGCCCTGGACGCGGGCGACCAGAACGGCGCGTTCAACCTCGGCCTGCTCTGCGCCGGCACCGGCCGCGACCAGCAGGCCGAGCAGTGGTACCGCCGGGCCGCGTACGCCGGTCACCGGGAGGCCTGCAACGCGCTGGCCGTCGTGCTGCTGCAGCGCGGTGACGAGTCGGGCGCCGAACCGTGGTTCTCCAAGGCTGCCGAGGCCGGCAGCGTGGACGGCGCCTTCAACCTCGGCGTGCTGCACGCCGGGCGCGGCGAGCAGCGGCAGGCCCAGGAGTGGTACGCGCGCGCCGCCGCGGAGGGGCACGGCGAGGCCGCGCTCCAGCTGGCCGTCGTCCAGGAGCAGCGCGGCAACCTGGCCGGCGCCCTGGAGCGCTACCGGCAGGCCGCGGCCGGGGGATCGGCGGAGGGTGCCTTCCGGCTGGCCTCGGTGCTGGACCGGCGCGGCGACGCCGACACCGAGGCCGAGCACTGGTACGCCGTCGCGGCGGACGCCGGGCACCGGCGGGCGCAGGTGCGGATGGGCGTGCGGGCGGCCGAGCGCGGCGCGCTGGAGATCGCCGAGAGCTGGTACCGGCGCGCCGCCGAGGCCGGCAGCCGCAGTGCGGCGTTCAACCTGGGGCTGCTGCTGGCCCGGCAGGACCGCGAGGCGCAGGCAATGCTCTGGTACACCCGGGCCGCCGACGCCGGGCACGGCCGGGCGGCGCTGCGGCTGGCCCTGCTGGCGCTGCGCCGGGGCGAGCCGGTGCAGGCGGAGAACTGGTGCCGCCGGGCGGCCGACTACGGGCCGGCCGAGGTGGCCGAGCGGGCCGGGCGGCTGCTGGGGGCGCTGCACGCGGAGCTGAGCGCGTAGGGCGGGTCGGGCGTGCCCCGGGGTCTCACCGGGGTGGGTCCCCCCGGGGTGCTTCGTCGAGGTCTCGCCGGGCCCGCGGGAGTCGCCGGGCCGCGTTACGGCCCGGCGGTGCAGTCCGGGCAGAGGCCGCGGTAGGTGATCTCGGCGGCCGTGACGGTGAAGCCGAAGCGCTCCCCGGCGGGCAGCGCCTCCAGCGGGTCGCCGTGCGGGTGGACGTCGCGGATCGCGCCGCAGCCGGAGCAGAGCAGGTGCTGGTGGGCGCGGTGGGCGTTGGGGTCGTAGCGCTTGGCGCGGCCGTCGGTGGCGACCTCCAGGACCTCGCCGAGGCCGACCAGTTCACCGAGGGTGTTGTAGACGGTCGCGCGGCTGATCTCGGGCAGCCGGGCCACCGCGCGCGCGTGCACCTCGTCCGCGGTGAGGTGCACGTGGTCGCCGTCGAGGACCTCGGCCACGACCCGGCGCTGTGAGGTCAGCCGCCAGCCGCGTCCGCGAAGTCGTTCCAGCAGGTCGCTCATGGGCCCAGGGTAAGTCACGATCCGAGATTGGTTCCAGTGTTGACTTGGACAAAGTCCAAGTTAGGATCGAGTCGTCACGACCGGACACCGCGGAGGCACCCCCATGACGACCCAGGACGAGCTGCGCCCCACCCTCACCACGGAGGCGGGTGCCCCCGTCGCCGACAACCAGAACACCGAGACCGCCGGCATCGGCGGCCCGGCACTCATCCAGGACCAGCTGCTCTTCGAGAAGCTCGCGCACTTCAACCGCGAGCGGATCCCGGAGCGCGTCGTGCACGCCCGCGGCGCGGCGGCCTACGGCACCTTCACCGTCACCGCCGACGTGACGGCCCACACCCGGGCCGCGTTCCTCTCCGAGATCGGCAAGCAGACCGAGGTCTTCCTGCGCTTCTCCACCGTCGCCGGCAACCTCGGCTCCGCCGACGCCGTCCGCGACCCGCGCGGCTTCGCGCTGAAGTTCTACACCGAGGAGGGCAACTACGACCTCGTCGGCAACAACACCCCGGTGTTCTTCATCAAGGACGCCGTGAAGTTCCCGGACTTCATCCACACCCAGAAGCGCGACCCGTACACCGGCTCCCAGGAGGCGGACAACGTCTGGGACTTCTGGGGCCTGTCGCCCGAGTCCACCCACCAGGTGACCTGGCTGTTCGGCGACCGCGGCATCCCCGCCACCTACCGCCACCTCAACGGCTACGGCTCGCATACCTACCAGTGGCAGAACGCGGCCGGCGAGCACTTCTGGGTCAAGTACCACTTCAAGACCGACCAGGGCATCCGCAACCTCACCCAGGACGAGGCCAACCGCCTCGCCGGCGAGGACCCGGACAGCCACCAGCGCGACCTGCGCGAGTCCATCGAGCGCGGCGAGTACCCGACCTGGACCGTCCAGGTGCAGATCATGCCGGCGGCCGACGCGGCGAACTACCGCTTCAACCCCTTCGACCTCACCAAGGTCTGGCCGCACGCCGACTACCCGCCGATCGAGATCGGCAAGCTGGAGCTCAACCGCAACCCCGAGAACGTCTTCGCCGAGGTCGAGCAGTCGATCTTCTCCCCGGCGCACTTCGTGCCCGGCATCGGTCCGTCCCCGGACAAGATGCTCCAGGGCCGCCTGTTCGCCTACGCGGACGCCCACCGCTACCGCGTCGGCATCAACGCCGACCACCTGCCGGTGAACCGCCCGCACGCCACCGAGGCGCGCACCAACGGCCGCGACGGCCACCTCTACGACGGCCGCCACGGCCGGCAGAAGAACTACGAGCCGAACAGCTTCGGCGGCCCGGTCCAGACCGGCCGCCCGCTGTGGGCCGCCACCGCCGTGACCGGCGCCACCGGCAACCACGTCGCGCCCTCGCACGCCGAGGACGACGACTTCGTGCAGGCCGGGAACCTGTACCGGCTGTTCTCGGAGGACGAGAAGCAGCGGCTGATCGCCAACCTGGCCGGCTTCATCGCCAAGGTCTCCGCCGACCGCGAGGACATCGTCGAGCGGGCGGTCGACAACTTCCGCAAGGCCGACGCCGACTACGGGCAGCGGCTGGAGGCGGCCGTCCGGGAGCTGCGCAAGCAGTAGCCCGGGGGCGCGCCCCGATGAGCAGCGGGCCCCGTGACCAGATGACTGGTCACGGGGCCCGCACCAGTTCCGGGGCCGCCCGCTCGCCGGAGAACGGGGCCCGGGCGGCCGGGGTCAGACGCTCAGGCGGCGCAGGGTCTCGTCGTGGAGGATGCCGTTGCTGGCGACGGCGTCCGCGCCGCCGGGGCCGGGGACGCCGTCCAGACCGGTGAAGCGGCCGCCGGCCTCCTCGACGATGATGCAGTTGGCGGCCATGTCCCAGAGCGAGAGCTCGGGCTCGGCGGCGATGTCGACCGCCCCCTCGGCCACCATCATGTAGGACCAGAAGTCGCCGTAGGCGCGGGTGCGCCAGCAGGCACGGGTGAGGTCCAGGAAGGGGTCGAGGCGTCCGCGCTCCTCCCAGCCGGTGAGCGAGGAGTAGGAGAAGGAGGCGTCCTCGATCCGGGAGACGCCGGAGACGTGGATCCGGGAGGCCTTGGTCAGGCTGCGGCCGGCGAAGGCACCGAGGTCCTTGGCCGCCCACCAGCGGCGCTGCAGCGCGGGGGCGGACACGATGCCGACGACCGGGCGCTCGACGCCGTCCGGGCCGTCCTCGAGGAGGGCGATCAGGGTGGCCCAGACCGGGACGCCGCGGATGTAGTTCTTGGTGCCGTCGATCGGGTCGATCACCCAGCGGCGCGGGCCGGAGCCCTGCAGGCCGAACTCCTCGCCGAGCACCGCGTCGCGCGGGCGGGCGCGCTGCAGCACGCCGCGGACGAGTTCCTCGGCGGCCTTGTCGGCGTCGCTGACGGGGGTGAGGTCCGGCTTGGTCTCGACGGTGAGGTCGAGGGCGCGGAAGCGCTCCAGGGTGACCGAGTCGGCCGAGTCGGCGAGGACGTGGGCGAGTCGGAGATCGTCGTGGTAGTCGGCCATGTCCGAAACCCTAGCGAGCCCGCCGGGATCGGCACAGCCGGGCTCGCGGAGCGGGACGGGGCGGTCCACGGGCCCGTCGGGGCGTGTCCCGCGGACCTCAGTGCGCGGTGCCGCTGAGCTGGAGGCCGATGACGCCGGCGATCACCAGGGAGATCGAGACCAGCTTCAGTACCGAGGTGGTCTCGTCCAGGAAGACCATGCCGTAGACGGCGGTACCGGCCGCGCCGATGCCGGTCCACACGGCGTAGGCGGGTCCGACCGGCAGGCTCTTCAGGGAGAGGGTGAGCAGGCCGAAGCTGCTCAGGGCGAACACGCAGAAGCTGATGGTGGGCCAGAGCTTGGTGAATCCCTCGCTGAGCTTGAGGTTGATCGCGAAGCCGGTCTCCAGCAGGCCGGCCAGGATCACCAGGGCCCATGCCATCGCGTGCCCTCCCTGTCGATCGACGGGTCGGACCGCGCTGTGGCCCGACTTTCCTATGATCACCAGGCTGGCGTGGTCCGACACCTCGAACGGTGGGGAAACCCGGGGGCGGCGGGCCGCCGGCCGGGTCAGTCGCCCTCGCGGGCCTCCTTGCTGGAGAGCAGCCGGCGCAGCGAGTAGAGCCGGGCGCCCTCGGCGTGGCCGTCGGCGACCCAGGCGTCGAGCGCGCAGTCCGGCTCGTCGTGGCTGCAGGCGCGCGGGCACTCGACGGTGCCGGGCTCCAGGTCGGGGAACGCGTGGATGACCCGGGACGGGGCGATGTGCGAGAGGCCGAAGGACCGGAACCCCGGGGTGTCGATCACCCAGCCCGGGTCCAGCGCCTTCCGGGACCCGGGCTTGGCGCCGGGCGGCGGGGGCAGCCGCAGGGCCAGCGCCGAGGTGGTGGTGTGCCGGCCGCGCCCGGTGACGGCGTTGACGTGGCCGGTCTGCCGCTGGCGGTCCGGGACGAGGGCGTTGACCAGGGTGGTCTTGCCGACGCCGGAGTGCCCGATGAACACGGTGGAACGCCCGCGCAGGTGCTCGCGGACGGCTTCGGCGCCCGTGGTCCCCAGCTCGTCCCGGCGGGTGACCACGTAGTCGATGCCGAGCGGCGCGTAGGCCTCCAGCAGCGGCTCGGCCGGAGCCAGGTCGGACTTGGTGAGCACCAGCAGCGGGTCCATGCCCGCGTCGTAGGCGGCCACCAGGCAGCGGTCGATCAGCCGGGGCCGCGGCTCCGGGTCGGCGAGCGCGGTGACGATGGCCAGCTGCCCGGCGTTGGCGACGACGATCCGCTCGTACGGGTCGTCGTCGTCCGCGGTGCGCCGCAGGACGGAACTGCGGTCCTCGACCCGGACGATCCGGGCGAGCGTGTCGGCGTCCCCGGAGAGGTCGCCGACCAGGTTGACGACGTCGCCGACGACGACGCCCTTGCGGCCCAGCTCGCGGGCCTTCATGGCGACGACCTCGCGCTCCTGCTTGGTGCCCGGGTCGACCAGGCAGGTCAGCCGGCCGCGGTCGACGGTCAGCACCATCGCCTCGGCGGCGTCGTCGTGCTTGGGCCGGATCCGGGTCCGCGGTCGGGAACCGCGGCGTGCGGGGCGGTTGCGGATGTCGTCCTCGTCGGCGTCCTTGCCGTAGCGGCGCATGTGCTCAGTCTCCGATCAGGCGTCCGCCACCGCTTCGCCGAGCAGTTCCGCCCACATCCGCGGGAAGTCGGGCAGGGTCTTGGCGGTGGTGGCCACGTTCTCCACCTCGACGCCGGGCACGGCGAGGCCGACCACCGCGGCGGCGGTGGCCAGGCGGTGGTCCTCGTAGGTGTGGAAGATCCCGCCGTGCAGTGCGCGGGGGCGGATCCGCAGGCCGTCCTCGGTCTCGGTGACGTCGCCGCCGAGGTCGTTGATCTCCTTGGCCAGGGCGGCCAGCCGGTCCGTCTCGTGCAGCCGCAGGTGGGCGATGCCGTAGAGGTGCGACTCGGAGTCGGCCAGCGCGGCGACGGCGGCGATCACCGGGGTGAGCTCGCCGACGTCGTGCAGGTCCGCCTCGATGCCGTGGATCCGGCCGGTTCCGGTGAACTGCAGGCCCTCGTCGGTGAACTCGCAGGCGCCACCCATCCGGGTGTAGATCTCGCGCAGCTGGTCGCCGGGCTGGGTGGTGTGCTTCGGCCAGTCGCGCACGGTGACGCGGCCGCCGGTGACCAGGGCGGCGGCGAAGAACGGCGCGGCGTTGGAGAGGTCCGGCTCGACCACCAGGTCGCGGCCGATCAGGGCACCGGGGGTGACCCGCCAGACGTCCTTCTCGCCGCCGTCCTCGGGGGCGTCGACCTGCACGCCGGCCAGGCGCAGCATCTCGACGGTCATCCGGATGTGCGGCAGCGACGGCACCGGGCCGCCGACGTGCCGGACCTCGACGCCCTGGTTGTAGCGGGCGCCGGACAGCAGCAGGGCCGAGACGAACTGCGAGGACGAGGAGGCGTCCAGCTCGACCGGGCCGCCGTCCAGCGCGCCGGTGCCGTGCACGGTGAGCGGGAAGGCGCCGCGGCCGCCGTCGTCGATCCGGGCGCCGAGCGCGCGCAGGGCGTTGATCACGCCGTGCTGGGGGCGCTCGTAACTGCGCGGGTCGCCGTCGAAGTGCACCGGGCCGTCGGCGAGGACGGCGAGCGGGGGCAGGAAGCGCATCACGGTGCCGGCGTTGCCGACGTCGATCGAGGCGGGGCCGCGCAGAGCCGGGGTCGGGATGACCCGCCAGGCCTCGCCGCCGCCGGTGCCGCCGGAGTCGTTGTTGACCCGCTCCTCGATGCCGACGCCGAGGGCCCGCAGGCCGTCGGCCATCAGCTGGGAGTCGCGGCTGCGCAGCGGGCGGCGCACCCAGCCGGGCTCGTCGGCGAGCGCCGCCAGCACCAGGGCTCGGTTGGTGACCGACTTGGAGCCGGGGATGGTGACGGTGGCGTCAACGGGGGTGGTCGCGACGGGGGCGGGCCACAGGGTCTCGGTCATGGGGGCCAGTTTAGGGGCCGTACCGGAACGGCCCCCGTGACGGCCGGATGCTGAGAGCCGCCGCCGGGCGCGTCCGGGCCCCGTCCGCGGCTACAGCGGAGCCAGCAGCCAGCTGGCGCCGAGGGCGAGGCTGGCGAGGGCGGTGAGCAGGAAGACGGTGATCCACGCCAGCCCGGGGACGTGGGTGAGGCGGGCGAGCTGGTCGGCGTCGGAGTCGCGGGCCCAGCCGGTGCGGCGCTGGTGCTGGAGTTCGAGGACCGGGCGGACGGCGCCGAACAGCAGGAACCAGCAGCCGAGGTAGGCGAAACCGGCCTGCACCTCGGCGCTGCCGAACCAGGACACCAGGAAGAAGGCGCCGCCGGCGACCAGCACGGTGAACAGGCCGAAGGCGTTGCGGATGCGCACCAGCAGGGCGAGCAGCAGGACGACGGCCAGCCAGAGCAGCAGGGTGGTCCGCCCGGCGGAGAGCAGGGCGGCGCAGCCGAGGCCGAGCAGGGCGGGGGCGGTGTAGCCGGCGGCGGCGGTGAGGATCATGCCGGGGCCGGTGGGGCGGCCGTAGGAGAGGGTGAGGCCGGAGGTGTCGGAGTGCAGCCGGATGCCGGCCAGCCGGCGGCCGGTGAGCAGGGCGGCGAGGCCGTGGCCGCCCTCGTGGGCGATGGTCACGGCGTTGCGGGTGACGTGCCAGAGCGGGCGGGCGAGGACGGCGAGCAGGGCGGCGCCGGCCGTGGCGAGGACCAGCCAGCCGGGCGGGCCGGGCTGGGTGCCGGTGACCTGGTCCCACAGTTCGCCGAGGTTCCGGTCGGTCGGGTGAGGGCTCATCGTTCTTCTCCGCCTCCGTTCGCTGCGTTGGGCCGTTCGGGGCAGCCTCCCATGCGGGGACGGTCGGGCGGGAGCGGGTGGTTCTGTCCGTGGGATGAGGAAGTGGTGAGCGTGCCCGGCATGGCAAGCTGACCGGCATGTGCGGTCGCTTCGCAGCCAGCAGCAAGCCCGAGGACGTCGTCGAGATCTTCGGCGTCGAGCAGTGGGACCCGGCGGAGACGCTGGCGGCCAACTGGAACGTGGCGCCGACGAACAGCGCCTTCGTGGTCCTGGAGCGGGTGCCGAAGGGCCGGGAGCGGCCGGTGCGGCAGCTGCGGGTGCTGCGCTGGGGGCTGGTGCCGCAGTGGTCGAGGTCGGCCGAGACGGCGGTGAAGATGATCAACGCCCGTTCGGACACGGTGCACGAGAAGCCCTCGTACCGGCAGGCCTTCGCCTCCCGCCGGTGCATCGTGCCGGTGGACGGCTACTACGAGTGGCAGACGGTGCCGGGCGAGCGCGGCAAGGCGCGCAAGAAGCCGTACTTCGTCTCCCGGGCGGACGGCGCCCCGCTGGCGCTGGCCGGGCTGTACGAGTTCTGGCGCGACCGGACGGTGCCGCCGGACCACCCGGCGGCCTGGCTGGTGACCTTCACCATCGTCACCACCGACGCCGAGGAGTCGCTGGCGCCGATCCACGAGCGGATGCCGCTCTTCCTCGACCCGGCGTCCCACGGCGAGTGGCTGGACCCGGGGCTGACCGACCCGGACGCGCTGCAGCGGCTGCTGATACCCCCGCCGCCCGGCGAGCTGCTGGCCACGCCGGTCTCCCCGGCGGTCGGCAGCATCCGCAACAACGGCCCGGAGCTCAAGGAGCCGTGGGCCGAGGCCGAGTACGAGACCACCCTGTTCTGAACCGGCTGGAGTGCCCGAGGATGACCCACGAACCCGCCCCCACCGAACCCGTTCCCGCCGAACCCGTTCCCGCCGGGACCGACCCCGCCGGATCCGTCCCGACCGAGCTGGTCGCGACTGGGGCCGGCGACGCCCGGATCCGCTACCACCGGGCCGCCGCGCCGCGGGCGCTGCTGGCGCTCGGGCACGGCGCGGGCGGCGGGGTCGAGGCCCGGGACCTGGTCGCGCTGGCCGAGGCACTGCCGCCGCGCGGGATCACCGTGGCGCTGGTCGAGCAGCCCTGGCGGGTGGCCGGGAAGCGGCTCGGCCCGGCGCCGCGCACGCTGGACCTCGGCTGGACGCCGGTCGCCGAGCGGCTGGCCGGTCAGGGCGTGCCGCTGGTGGTCGGGGGGCGCAGCGCCGGGGCGCGGGTGGCCTGCCGGACGGGCGCGGCCACCGGGGCGGTGGGGGTGGTGGCGCTGGCGTTCCCGCTGCACCCGCCGGGCCAGCCGGAGAAGAGCCGGGCGGAGGAGCTGCTGGAGTCGGGGCTGCCCACGCTGGTGGTGCAGAGCGCGGCGGACCCGTTCGGTGGTCCGATGGAGTTCCCGGAGCTGCCGGCGGGGCACGAGCTGGTGGCGGTGCCGTACGGCAGCCACGGCTTCGAGGTGCCGAAGCGGGCGCCGGTTGGGCAGGACGAGGTGCTGGAGCTGATCTGCCGGGCGGTCGGGGACTGGGTGCTGGCGCTGCTCTGAGGCAGGGGGCACCGGGGGCGGCCGGGCGGCCGGAGCCGACCGGGCGGCGGTGACCAGGGGTTTCCGGCCGATCGCCCGTGCGAGTGATGAGGCGGCCGCGGCGGGAATGCGGGCGCCGTCCGGGTGGTTGACACCCTCGTCAGCACGATTCCCGGTGAGAGGCAGGGCAGATGGGTTCGATCGCGTGCCCCGAGCGGCCAGAGGAGCGCGAGGCCGCTGCGGCGTTCGCCCCCGCCTGGTCCGACTGGATTGTCGCGGGCGAGAAGCCCGTCAGCCCGATATCCTCCATTTCGGGGCGGCCCGCCGGGGGTCGTGCCCGCCATGCCGAGGAGGTGGGTCCGGTCGTCGGGACCGAGCACGAGGCCGAGCCGGGCCGGGGCCCGGAGGAGGGCCAGCCCGTGGGCGAGGCGCTCACCGGTGAGGAGCTGGCCGAGGCGATCGGTGAGGACACCTTCCGGGTGTCCGCGGAGGAGAGCGAGGAGGCCCGGCGGGAGCGCTTCGAGCGCGACGCCCTGGGCTACCTGGACCCGATGTACTCGGCGGCGCTGCGCATGACGCGCAACCCCGCGGACGCGGAGGACCTGCTCCAGGAGGCGTTCGCCAAGGCGTACGCGTCCTTCCACCAGTTCCGCGAGGGCACGAACCTCAAGGCCTGGCTGTACCGCATCCTCACCAACACGTTCATCAACTCGTACCGCAAGAAGCAGCGGGAGCCCCAGCGCACCGCGGCGGAGGAGATCGAGGACTGGCAGCTGGCCCGCGCCGAGTCGCACATGTCGACCGGTCTGCGCTCGGCCGAGACCCAGGCGCTCGACCACCTCCCCGACAGCGACGTGAAGGACGCGCTCCAGGCCATCCCGGAGGAGTTCCGGATCGCCGTCTATCTCGCGGACGTAGAGGGCTTTGCGTACAAGGAGATCGCGGACATCATGGGTACTCCCATCGGTACGGTGATGTCCCGGCTGCACCGCGGCCGCCGTCAGCTGCGCGGCATGCTGGAGGACTACGCCCGTGAGCGCGGGCTCGTCCCGGCCGGCAGCGGGGCAGGGCAGGAAGCGAAGGGCTCGGGCTCATGAGCTGCGGCGATCCGCACGACACGGAGTGTGGCGAGGTCCTCGACCACCTCTACGAATTCCTCGACAACGAGATGGCCGAGGGGGACTGCGCCAAGCTGCGGGAGCACTTCGAGGAGTGCTCGCCGTGCCTGAAGCAGTACGGGCTGGAGCAGGCGATCAAGGCGCTGATCAAGCGTTCCTGCGGCTGCGACGACACCCCGGCCGACCTGCGCAGCAAGGTGCTCGCCAGGATCGACTCGATCCGGGCCGGCCAGCGCTCGGGTGAGCAGGTGGTGGTCGCCGTCGAGACCGCGGTCGAGATCCACGTCGAGGCCGCCCGACCGGCCCCGACCCCCGGCCAGGGCGGCCAGGCGCCGTCCGCGCGGCCGGGCGCCCCCGTCGAGGCGGGTGCTCCGGCGGAGTAGCCGGCGCCTCCGCGCGGCCGGACGGCCGACCGGAGCAACCACCGGGCCCGTCGGCGAGGACGGGTCCGGTGGTCAGGACACGGAGTTCAGCGGCCCCGGGAGCGTGCGCTCCCGGGGCCGCTCCCGTCGTGCTCGCATGCGCCCTCACTCGTTCGAGTGAGTTGGCGGTGTGCCAGCTGCGCCATTGCGCGATCATGCGTCCCCGCGCCCGGACGGCGGCCTATCCTCCTGACGGACGCTCACCGCCGGTCCGCCCGGCGTGCTGAGGCAACGCGGGCCCGGACGGCGGGGGAGGTCGAGATCGCTACCGACAGTGGAGGCGCGGCCCTGCCGCAGGGAGCGACGCGCTACCTGGTGGCCGTTCCGGTGGCGGCGCTCTGCTGCCTGCTGCCGCTGCTGCCCGCCGAGGCCGTCCCCGGGGTGCCGCGCTGGCTTGGCGCGCCGGTCGACTGGCCCAAGGTCGGGCTGCTGGCCTTCCTGCACGGGTGCTGGGAGTCGCTGGCCCAGGGCCTGCCGACGCCCTGCCTGCGGCTGACCCGCCTCCTGCTGCGCCGCCCGCCGCCGTCCGAACGGGCGCCCAACCGGCCCGGCGTCAACGCCTTCTTCCCGGTGCTGTTCGCCGGTGTGCTGATGCTCCCGCCGGCCGCCGCGGCCCTGGTCGCGGTGCCCGCCGCGCTGCTCGGCGGCCCCACCCGGCGCACCTGCCGGGCCCGTCAGCTGTGGAACGGCTCCCAGCTCGCCCTGTGCGCCTTCGCCTCCTCGGCCGCCTTCCAGCTGCTGCGCGGACCACAACTGCTGCTGGGCTCCCGGTTCCCCGCCGCACTGCTGCCCGGCTTCGCCGCCGTCGCCACGTTCTGCCTGGTCAACGGGGTGCTGGTGGGCGCCATGCTGATGCTCACCGAGGACCGCCGGCCGGTGGTGCTGCTGCGCGGGGCCGTCGCGGTCTGCGGACTGCCGGTGCTGGTGCACGCCGCCGGCGGCCTGATGGTGACGGTGCTCTGGCAGGGCCCGTACGGGGCGTTCGCGGCGCTGCTGGCGCTGCTGCCGCTGTCGATCTCGGCCTGGGTGTTCGCCCAGGGCCAGCGCGAGCGGGACGCCCACCAGGCCACCGTGCAGTCGCTGGTGCAGGCCGTGGAGATCAAGGACGCGTACACCCGCGGGCACAGCGAACGGGTCGGCCGGGCCTCGGTGCTGATCGCCACCCAGCTCGGCATGGAGGCCGAACGGCTGCGCACCCTGCGGTTCGCCGGGATCCTGCACGACGTCGGCAAGCTGGGCGTGGCCACCGAGCTGCTGCGCAGAAACGGTCCCCTCAGCGAGGCCGAGCGACGGGCCGTCGAGATCCACCCGGTGTACGGGTTCGAGCTGGTGCGCGGCATCGCCTTCCTCGGCGAGGCGCACGCCGGGATCCTGCACCACCACGAGCGGATGGACGGCCGCGGCTACCCCAGCGGGCTCAGCGGCGAGCAGATCCCCGAGTTCGCCCGGATCATCTCCGTCGCCGACGCCTTCGACTCGATGACCTCCACCCGTTCCTACCGGCGCGGCCGGCCCGTCACCGAGGCGGTCGCGGAGCTGCAGCGCTGCTCGGGCAGCCAGTTCGACCCGGCGATGGTGCGGGCGCTGATCGACGCGCTGGTCGTGCACGACTGGCAGCCGGTGCTGCCGCCGCCCGACGGCAGCATCCGGGCCGTCCCGGACATCCCGCTCGGGGTGCCCGAACCGGTCCGGGCCGCGCCGCGCCGGGTGCCCGCCCAGGGCGGGAGCGTCCCCACGGCCGGGCAGCCGTGACGGCGGCCGGCCGGCAGGCCCGCGCCGTGCACGCGGCGGCGGCCGCGCTGCTGTTCCTCGCGTCGGCCGCGGTCGTGCTGCGAGGGGTGGCCGAGCCGCGGGTCGCGCTGGCGTTCACCACGCTCATCGCCCTCGGCGAGTGCGTCCGGATCACCCTTCCGGGGGACCGCGAGCAGGCGCCCATCGGCGCGGCCGGCGCACTGGCGTACGCGCTGCTCGGCCCGCTGCGCGGGGTGCCCACCGCGCACGGCACGCTCCAGGTGGTCGCGGTGACCGGGGTCGGCCTGCTGCTCGCCTGGCTGCCCGGGCTCGCCCTGCCCTGGCTCAAGGCGCACTGCAGGGGCGGCGACGGGGCGGGCCTGATCCACCGGGCCCGTCCGGACCGGCCGCACCGGCGCCCGCCCTGGGCCGACCCGGCCCGCCGGGACAGCGCGGCCCGCCGGCTGCTCGGCATCGGCTTCGCGGCCGCCGTCTTCCAGCCGCTCTACAACGGCGGCCTGGTGGACCGCTTCTCGCCCGAGGGCCCGGCGTACGGGGCCTTCCTGACCGCCGTCGCCGCGCTGGCCGCCCTCTGCGACGCGACCCTGGCCGCCCTGCTGCGCCGCTCGGCGGCAGGCCCGGACACCGGGCTTCGGTTCCCGGCGGCGCTGGAGGACGAGCTCCGCTCGCTGTTCGGCATCGGCTCGGCCATCGTCGCCACCGGGATGCTGGTCAGCCTCGCGGCCGGCGAGGTCGGGCTCTGGGCGCTGCCGCTGTTCTGCACCCCGCTGCTGCTCGCCCAGGTGTCCTTCCGGCGCGCAGCGGCCGTGCGGGCCACCACCGGGCAGACCATCGCCAGCCTGGCCAGGGCCACCGAGGTGGCCGGCTACACCCCGCACGGGCACGCGCGCCGGGTCGCGGACACGGCGTGCGCGCTGGGGCGCGAGCTCGGACTCGGGACCCGGGAACTCGCCCTGCTGGAGTACGCGGCCCTGATGCACGACGTCGGCCAGCTCTCGTTGGTCGAACCGGTGCCGGACGGCGCCACCGCCCTGCTGTCCTGCGCCGAGCAGCAGCGGATCGCCCGGCTGGGCAGCGAGGTGATCCGCCGCACCGGGGTGCCCCGGCAGGTCGCCGAGCAGGTCGCCCGGCTGGCCGATCCGGTGCTCGGCCCGGCCGGTGCGGACGGCTCGGTGCCGCTGGCCGCCCGGATCATCCGGGTGGCCAACGCCCACGACGACCTGCTGACGGCCGCCCGCGGCCGCGGGGTGGGCGAGGCGGTGGGGCGGCTGGAGGCCCTGGAGGTGCTGCGGCTGGGCCGCGGCCGGGTGTACGACGCCCGGGTGGTGGACGCGCTGGCCCGGGTGGGCGGGCAGGCCCGGGGGTGAGGGGCCCCGGGAGCGCGCCGCGGGGCCGGGGCCCCGAGGACTCGGGCAGCCGCCGGCCCGCCCGTCCCGGGCAGCAGGGGTGACCGCCGGCCCGGCCGCGGGTTCACCGAGGTCGACGGGGGTACCCGGCGTCCGTACGGGCGCCGGTCGGGGCCCGCACCCGGCGGGCCCGGGTCGGGTCCGGCCCGAGGCGGACTGGAGACGCGGCCCAGGCGCGGGCGCGCGACCACCCGCCGGGGTTGAGGCCGGGCGGCCGGGCGGGCAGGCTGGGTAGGGCGGGCGCCCAACCTCAGCGGTGGGGAGCGCGGGCGGGGGCGGGCGTGGTTGGATGCGGTCGTAGCGTGGAACACCGACCCGGGACACCGGGCCCGAACCCCGCGAAGCGTCCGGCCCCGAGGAGTTGGGGTGGGCGCGGTGGTACGGGACTCGAGCGGACGACGACGGCAGGGACGAACGTGAGGATCTTCCACCGGGCACGGCACCGGCCGTCCGCCACCTGGCGGCAGACGACCGACCGTGCCTTCACGCTGATCGGCGACGGCCGCTACGAGGACGCCGGCGCGCTGCTGGTGATGGCCGCCGACCTAGAGCCCTGGCTGTCCGACTCCTGGTTCAACCTCGCCCTGCTGCACAAGTTCCGCCGCGACTGGGAGCAGGCCCGCTCGGCCGGCCTGCGCGCCGTCGCCCTGCTCGACCGCGAGCACGGCGCCCCCGACTGGTGGAACCTCGGCATCACCGCGACCGCCCTGCAGGACTGGCCGCTCGCCCGGCGCGCCTGGCAGGCCTACGGGCTGAAGCTGCCCGGCGGCCCCGGCGGGCAGCCCGACGGCCCGGTCAGCCTGGACCTCGGCACCACGCCGGTGCGGCTCTCCCCGGACGGCGAGTCCGAGGTGGTGTGGGGCCGCCGGCTCGACCCGGCCCGGATCGAGGTGCTGTCCATCCCGCTGCCCTCCTCCGGCCGCCGCTGGGGCGAGGTGGTGCTCCACGACGGCGCCCCGCACGGGGAACGGGTCACCGACGGCGTCGCCTACCCGGTGTTCGACGAGATCGAGCTGTGGGCGCCCTCCCCGGTGCCGACCTACGTGGTGCTGCTGCAGGCCGCCACGGCCGGGGACCGGGACGCCCTGGAACGCCTGGTCGCGGACGCCGGCTACGCGGCCGAGGACTGGACGTCCTCGGTGCGGCTTCTCTGCCGGGCCTGTTCGGAGAGCCGGATGGCCGCCGACGACGGCCACACCGCCCACCACGACCCGCACGACGACGGCGACGCCGCGCACCCCGGGCACCTGAGCCACCTCAGCCAGGGCGGCGCGGCCGGGATGTCCTGGCTGGTCGAGCGGGAGTGCGGGATCGCCGCACCCGCACTGCTGGTCCGCTCGCTCCTCGACCGCTGGGTCGCGGCCGCGCCCGCTGCACGGGCGTACCGGGATCTGGAGGAAGTCTGCTGAGCGGGCCGCTTACCCTTGAGCGGTATACCTAGGCCCATTCTCGGAAGCGGAAGCGGAAAAGTAGCGATGGCGGAGCAGCACGACCACCAGCACGACCACGACCACGAGCCCGCAGGGGACGCGGCCCAGCCGGTGAAGGTGGTCGGTGAGGAGCCGGACCTCTCCAAGGGCACCGCGCGTCCGATCACCGTCGTGGGCAACCCGGTCCTGCACCGCGAGGTCAAGGACGTCACCGCGTTCGACGGCGAGCTCTCCGCGCTGATCGACGACATGTTCCAGTCGATGTACGCGGCCGAGGGCGTCGGCCTGGCGGCCAACCAGATCGGCGTCGACCTCAAGGTCTTCGTCTACGACTGCCCCGACGACGAGGGCGTGCGCCACATCGGCCACGTCATCAACCCGAAGCTGGAGGAGTACCCGGCGGACCGCAAGCGCGTCCTGGACGACGGCAACGAGGGCTGCCTGTCCGTCCCGACCGCCTACGCCGAGCTGGCCCGCCCGGACTTCGCCGCGGTGACCGGCGTCGACAAGGACGGCAACCCGATCCGCGTCGAGGGCACCGGCTTCTTCGCCCGTTGCCTGCAGCACGAGACGGACCACCTCTACGGGTTCCTCTACATCGACAAGCTCTCCAAGCGCGACCGCAAGGACGCCCTGCGGCAGATGGCCGAGGGCACCCCGCGCTACGCGACCGTGCCGAACGCGTAGTCGCCGCCCGGTCGAACACCGCTGCCCCGTACGGGATTTCCGTACGGGGCAGCGGTGTGTCCGGGCACCGGTCCGGGCGCTGTTGCCCGTTCAGGGGTGCATCCGGGCGCCCTTGAGGACCTTGTCCACCGCGTTGCGCGGCCCGTGGACGGCCAGCCCCACCAGATCGAGCAGATCCCCGGCCACCGCCCGCACGGCCGCCCGGTTGTCCCGGTCGTTGCCCGTGGCGAACAGGTCCGAGGTGAAGACGGCCGTCGGCAGCGACCGGCCGAGCGCGCGGCCGTGTGCGGCCGTCAGCACCTCTTTCGTCCCCTGGAACACCAGCACGGGCTGGCGGAACATCGGCAGGTACGCGGTGCCGTCGGCGTCCGCGTACGGCTCCCCGACCAGCTCCGGGGAGACCGTGCCGAGGCCGCTGACCAGGAAGGCGGTGACGTTCAGCCGCTGCCAGGGCTCCAGGTCCTCGCGCAGCAGGACGGCGATCTTCGTGTCGAAGCGCACGGGTGCGCCCGCGGTCCCCGCGTCGGCTCCGGTACCGGCCCTTGCGTCGGCCCCGGTGTCGGTCCCTGTGTCGGCCCTGCCCCCGGGTTCCGTGGGGGCGTCGGTCTCATCGATCGTTCTCATGCGTCGAGACTGCGGGGCGCCCGCCCCCGCCGTCTTGTACGTTCTTTGCATGGCATCCGGGCAGGAGATCTCTGCTTGGCGTCCGACCGTCCCGGGCGTCACCGAGGTCTTCCACGCCCACTTCACCGAGCACGCCTACCCCATGCACGTCCACGACAGCTGGACACTGCTGATCGTCGACGACGGCGCGGTCCGCTACGACCTGGACCGCCACCAGCGCGGCACCCCCGGCGACACCGTCAGCCTGCTGCCCCCGCTGGTCCCGCACAACGGCTCGCCCGCCACCGCCCACGGGTTCCGCAAACGCGTCCTCTACCTCGACATGACCCAGCTGGACGCCAGCTACATCGGGCCCGCCGTTGACGGCCCCGACCTCGCCGACCCGCTCCTGCGCACCCGCATCGGGCGACTGCACACCGCCCTCGCCGACCCGGGGGACGAGCTGGAGGCGGAGAGCCGTCTGGCCCTCATCAGCCAACGCCTGCGCACTCACCTGCGGCCACGGCCGGCCGGCAGTGAACCGTCGCCCCGTCCGGGCGTCGCCCAGGACCTGCGGGACCTCCTCGACGAGCGGCTGCTCGACGGCACCACGCTCCAGGAAGCGGGGGGAGTGCTGCACGCCCACCCCGCGCACCTCGTCCGCGCCTTCAGCGCCGCGTTCGGCCTCGCACCGCACCAGTACGTCACGTCCCGCCGCGTCGACCTCGCCCGTCGGCTGCTCCTCGACGGACGGCCGCCCGGCGAGGTGGCGACCGCGGCGGGCTTCTACGACCAGTCGCACCTGACCAGGCACTTCAAGCGGGTCTGCGGCGTCACCCCGGGCCGGTACGCCCGGACGGCGCGGGGCGGCTGAGCGGCACCGCGGGGGCGCTGGCGGGCTTCGTTGCCGGCGCGGGCCGGCCGGTCGGGCAGGGGAGGTCCGGCCGGAGCCGGGGCGGGCAGACGATCACGTAGTGGCCCGACCAGCGGGTGTCGGAGATCCAGCGGGACCACAGCACGTCGCAGGCGCCGGCCAGTTGGGTCAGGGCGTACCGGCGTCGGGCGTCGAGCGGAAGCCAGGGATCGCCGCCGGGGGTGTGCTCGGTGTAGCGAGCGGTGAGCCAGTGTACGGCGGCTTCCGGGGTGTCCCAGGTGCCCCGGACCTGGGAGGCCGGGCGGCGCAGCCACCAGCCGGTCATCATCGGCGGGAGGTCCGAGGCGCCGAAGCGGATGATGTCGACCGGCCGCCGCTCGGCCTCTCTGGTCAACAGTCGGCCGTCACCGGCCCACTCGTAGCCGTGGAAGTGCAACGGTGCTTCTCCTCGGGGGTTTTGATCCCCTCCCGCCCGCGCGGGACCGCGGGCGGGAGGGGCTTTCAGGAGGCTCAGACGGACAGGCCGAACCGAGCCGGGTCGATCCCGGCGCCGGCGAGCTCCTCGGCGGTGAAGAGGAGGGGCGCGCGGTCGGGCCGCTTGCTGTCGCCGAGGGCGTAGACGCCGTGCTCGACCAGGCCGAGGGTCACGCACGACTCGCCGTCGTCACCCCCGCCCTGGTTGCCGCCGCACGCGCGGTTGAGCGTGAGCTGCGAGAGGTCGAGTTCGTAGAGGCTGCGATCGGTCATCGCCGACACCACCTTCCGGTGTGGTTCCGGGGCGCGCACGGAACGGCCCCGCCCCGCCCAGGAGTTGGGCGGAAGATTCGAGGGCGGTCAGCCCCAGAGGCTGATGCGCGTGGTGAGCTGGTCGACGGGCACCTGCCGCGGTGGGGCGTCCGGCGCGAACAGCGGCCGGACCAGGGCCCGGCCGTCCTGGGCGCCGACGATCTCGACGAGGCCCCCGGTGGTGAGGTCCTTCCGGACGGGGTTGTCGTCGACCCGCGCCATGAACTCCGCATGCGTCCGGTGGCGGTGGCGGCGGGCCTTGGTCGGCTGTGCAGAATTCCCGGCGGACATGGCGGACTCCCCGTGATTCGCGGATCGATTCGGTGAGCCACCAAGGTAGGGGCGGGTGTGGGTTGTTTCCGTGCGCTTTCCCGTTCCCGAAAGAATCCGCTCCGGGTTTCTGGCGGCAGTTCGGAGATCGGGTTGTGCGCGTAGGAAGTCGGTCAGGCCGACTTCCTACGCGAGCGGTGGGGAGCGGGTCGGCTATGCCTGCCGAAGTTCCCGCAGCTCCGCTCCGAGCTGTGTCCTTTTCACTCGCCGTGCTCTGCCCACCATTGCGTGAACGGGACGGAGTGCGCCATTGCGATGTCACGGTATGCCCTGAACTGGGCGATCTCGTCACCGGTGAGGAACTCGGCTCCGAGGTACTTCCCGTTGCCGTCATAGCTCATCTCGGCAACGGTCTCGTCATCGAAGAGCCAGAAATCCGTCGCCTCGGGTAGGGGGTTCGCCTGGGCCGTGGTGTCGAGGATGAAGAACTCCTCTCCGGCCGCCATGTTCCGGTGGTACCCCCAAGCGAGTTCGAACCGGAGGTACTCCGTGAGCGGGCGCGCCAGGACGTGCACCCGATACATGCGCCTACCGGATCGAGTGGCAGCGGACACGGTCTCGACCCAGGCGGCGGTCCTGAAGCTTTCTGGTTGACCCTCGCCTGCGAGGAACGCGCGGTACGCGTCGACCCCGCCGGACTGGCTGTAGTCGGCCAGCGTTTCCAGTGGGAACGCCTCTCGGTCGAACTCCGAGAACCAGTCCCCGAGGGTCCTAGATGAGGTTGTCAAGGATGGCCTTTCGAATGGGTCGGGCGGCGATTGTGCTCGAGTCATGTCTCTTCCGCAGCGCCAGTGAATCTTCTCCGGTGGCCCCTTGCGTTGAGCAAGGGGCCATGGGGAAAGGCGGCCTGGTGCGGCGTGGACGCGAGGCGCTACGGCGTATCTACGCTCTCTTGCAGGAACTCATCTCGGATTTCCTCAACCAGTGCTCGCATATCTTCTCCATGGAGCGCGGCAGCATCAAACCTAGAAAATGTCGAAAGGTAGAGGGTGACGTCTCTTGGGTCGCGAGTGGTGATCTCCGAATGGAATGTCTCCACAATGACCAGGCGGTCGTCGTGCATGCTGAAGCATGTCATCGGGAAGTCCGGCATCAGTCCGGACAGGGGAAGAACTCCGATAGTCACGTTAGGGAGCCTGGAAAGTGAGACCAAGCGATCCAACTGCGTCGCCATGACGGCGGGAGGGCAGATCCGCCACCTCAGCACGTGCTCGCAGATGACGAATCTAAACTCGCGGTGCCGGTCGTACAGAACGGACTGGCGTTCCAGTCGGGCTGAGATCGTCCTTGCCTTGGAGTCCGCCGGAAGCTCTGGGGGTAATGAGAATACGGCTGATACGTACTCGGCGCTCTGGAGCAGCCCGGGAATCAGTTGTCCCTGAAACAGACGGAGGAGCGTCGTCTGGGCTTCGATGGCCTTGATCGCATGCTGGTGCTTCCAGTGACCCGTGCGGCGGAGTTCCCGCCAGGCCGTTTCCTCGGTGGCCGCACCGCGGGCCGCCTCCAGGAACTCAGCCTTGGCCTCGTCCGATATGCCGAGCGCGGTCAGGATGAGGTCCACATCCTGCACGCTGGGCAAGGTCTTGCCGTTCTCGATCTTCGAAAGCTTGGCTGGAGACATGGAAGCCCTGCGGGCGATGGTCTCGGCTGTCTTGTCCGAGGCGATCCGCAACGCCCGCAGGGCCTTACCCAAGTCGTTGGGCCGCTCCCCGCTCAAGCCGCCGTGTACTCCCTGAAGGGCACCGCGTGCGCCACAGCGATGTCCCGGTACTGCTGGTACTCGGCCAGACGGTCATCCGACAGCAGCTCGGCGCCGATGAACTGCCCCGAGTCGGTGTAGTGCATCCGGTAGACCCGGGTGTCGTCGAACAGCCAGAAGTCGTGGTCGGGTAGACCCGTCGCCTCCTGCAGAGCCGTGTCGATGATGCCGATCGACTCGCCGGCCTTGATGTTTCCGGGGTAGGCCGCCAGCTCGTACCGGAGGTAGTCCGACAGGGGAGACCGGAGGACGTGCACCCGGGCCACCCGCTTGCCCAGATCCGTCATCGAGCGGACCCACGGGTTGTCGGCACAGTCGGGCGGCAGCCCTTTGCCCGCGAGGAAGTCGGCGAACTCCTCCCGTTCCTCGTCCACGTCGTAGACGGCCAGTGTTTCGAGTCGGAAGGCCGTTCGTTCGAAGGTCTCGAAGAGGCGGCCGAAGTCTTCACCCTTGAGCACGGAAGAATCCCTCCAGGACTGCAGCTGGGACCACGATCGCCGACTCGCCGTCCGGCAGACTCAGCTCCGCCAGGCGGTGAGGATCGGTGATCACGTATCCCTGGACCACGTAGTCCCCGTTCTCGGTGCCCCACAGAGTGGGGCAGTTCCCGTTCTTACAGGACCCGTCCCCGGCTAGCCAACGCAGCATCATATGCCTCCAGTCGCCAGTGGTTCGTGTCTTGGTAAATGTTCCCGACCCATCAGGCGGAGGGTCAAGGATGCGATCTTTCCAAGACGGGAAATCGGTTCGGCCGTCCCCGCCCGGCGTGGGAGCCGGGCGGGGACGGGGAGTTCAGGGCTGGTGGGTGGTGATGGTGATGGGGTGGGCGGTCCAGCGGGTCAGCTCGCCGACGTAGAGGGTGGTGCTCCACCGGCCGCCGCGGGCGAGGCAGTAGGCGACGCCCTCGCCGCCGCCCGGGCCGATGCAGAGCCGGACGAAGTCCCGGTGGGCCTCGCGGACGGGCAGCCCGCGCACCCGCTCCCACAGCACGGGCAGCGCGTGGTCGAGGCTCGGGAAGACGGTGGGCAGCATGATGCCGACGATTCCGGCCCGGACAGCACTCATGCGGCGGCCTGCTCGGGGGAGATCTGGCACCAGACGACCTTGCCGATCCCGCCCCGGCGCGGGCAGCAGCCCCAGCTCTGCGCCAACTCGTGGACGAGGAGCAGGCCGCGGCCGGCCTCCTCGGAGTCGGCGGCGTCGCGGAGTTCCGGCTTCTCGCTGTCGGCGTCGTGCACCTCGATGCGGAGGAGGCCGTCGGCGAGGGTGAAGCGGACCTGGATCAGGCGGTCCCGGGGCGTACGGGCGTGCTGGACGGCGTTGGTGACCAGCTCGCTGACCAGCAACTCCCCGGTGGGGAGCAGGTGTTCGCCGGAGGGCTGGGGGAGGAGGAACTCGCGGAGCTCCCGGCGCGCAGCGCGGGGCGACGTGCGGTGCCGGGGCAGCCAGCAGGTCTGCTCGGCGGGGGAGGGGGAGAGGGGAGCGGCTTCGGGCATGGCGGGGCCACCTCTGGAGTGTGCAGGTGAGAGCGGCTGAAGGGGCATGGGGATGCCCGTGGGTGAGTCCGCGGCGGTCACTCTGGGTGGCATGGCGGACTACAGCAAGTAGCATGTAGTGGAAATGAGTCCATGTGCAACTTGCCCGATGGAAATTTTCCAAGATCTTTTTCCAGGGCGTATGATCTGGACCTAACCGGTGTGATGGAGCATCAGATGAGCCAAGCGCGAACCACAGTGCGCCGTAGGCGATTGGCGGCTGCTTTGGTCAGGCTGCGAGAGGAAGCCGGCAAGTCGCCCGAAGCAGCGGCGGAGCGTATCGGTTGTCACCGTTCGAAGATCAGCCGGATAGAGAACGCGCGTCTGGGCATCTCGCTCGGCGAGCTGCGAGATCTGCTGACCTTCTACGGTGTGGAAGACCACGGCCGTGTCGAGGAGTTGGTCGCTCTTGCTCGTCGGGGCCGAGAGCCCGGGTGGGTGCAGCGGGCGAGCTTGGCTCGGCCGTCCTACTCGGACTTCATCGATTACGAGGAGACGGCTGACTACATCAGGTCGTTCGAGAACATGCTGATCTCTGGCCTGCTGCAGACTCCCGACTACGCTCGCGCGGTGATGCAGGCCAAACCGTCCGGGCTGGCCGCCGAACAAGTGGATGCCTTGGTGACTGCTCGGATGGAGCGACAGGAGGTGCTCACCAGGCCGAACCCGCCGCGCTTGTGCGTGATCGAGGGCGAATCGGCGTTGCGCGTTGAGGTGGGTGGCGCGAAGGTGATGGCTGGGCAACTCGACAAGCTGCTCGAGATGGCTGGGCATCCCTACGTGGAGCTCCAGGTCTTGCCGGACCGCGCCGGTGCCCATGCTGGTTTGATGGGCTCATTCGTGATGTTCAGTTTCCCGTCCCCGGACTACTCGGACGTCGTCTGCGTCGAGCACCGGACAGGGACGCTCTACATGGAGACTCCAGCCGAGATCGATGAGTACACATTGATCTTCGACTCGCTCCGCTCAATCGCCTTGAGTCCGGCTGACAGTCTCGACATGATCGCTCGGGTACGACAGGGGTTCTGAACTCCGGGCAAGAGATGGGTGAGTTATGACCGGCGAGTGGCACAAGAGCACCTACAGCGGGCAGGGCGGGAACTGCATCGAGGCACAGGCCAGGCCGATGACGACAGCGGTCCGGGACTCCAAGGACCCTGGTGGTCCCGTGCTGCTGTTTCCGGCTGAGGCCTGGGACTCGTTCCTCGTGGGGGTCAAGGCCGGGGAGTTTTCGGCCGACTGATCCAACAGAGAGGTGCCCCGCACGGGCTGTGGCCGTGCGGGGCACCTCTGTGTCTGTCTGCGACCGCTACCGCTTAGAAGTCGTCGTCGAAGGAGACCGAGCCCTCGACGGCGACCTGGTACGCCGACACCCGGCGCTCGAAGAAGTTGGTCAGCTCCTGGACGTTCTGCAGCTCCATGAAGCCGAACGGGTTGCTGGACCCGTAGCGGATCGGCAGGCCCAGGCGGGCGAGGCGCTGGTCCGCCACCGCCTGCAGGTACTCCCGCATCGAGGCGGTGTTCATGCCGGGCAGGCCGTCACCGCACAGGTCCTGGGCGAACTGGAGCTCGGCCTCGACGGCCTCCTCCAGCATCTCCGTGACCTGCTTCGCCATCTGCTCGTCGAAGAGGTCCGGCTCCTCCTCGCGCACGGTGTCCACCACCGAGAACGCGAAGTCCATGTGCATGGACTCGTCGCGGAACACCCAGTTGGTACCGGTCGCGAGACCGTGCAGCAGGCCCCGGCTCCGGAACCAGTACACGTACGCGAACGCGCCGTAGAAGAACAGCCCCTCGACGCACGCCGCGAAGCAGATCAGGTTGAGCAGGAACGCCCGCCTGTCCTCCTTGCTCTGCAGCGAGTCGATGTGGTCGACCGCGTTCATGTACTTGAAGCAGAACTGGGCCTTCTGGTGGATGGAGGGGATGTTCTCCACCGCGGCGAAGGCCGCGTTGCGGTCCTCCGGGTCCGGAAGGTACGTGTCCAGCAGCGTCAGGTAGAACTGGACGTGCACGGCCTCCTCGAACAGCTGACGGCTCAGGTAGAGCCGCGCCTCGGGGGAGTTGATGTGCTTGTACAGGCTCAGCACGACGTTGTTCGCGACGATCGAGTCACCGGTCGCGAAGAAGGCGACCAGCCGGCCGATCATGTGCCGCTCGCCCTCGCTCAGCTTGGCGAGGTCGGCGACGTCGGAGTGCAGGTCCACCTCCTCGACCGTCCAGGTGTTCTTGATCGCGTCCCGGTACCGGTCGTAGAACGACGGGTAGCGCATCGGGCGCAGGGTCAGCTCGAACCCGGGGTCGAGCAGCATCTTCTCGCGGTCGTCGGACATCACTGGCAGGCCTCGCAGGACTCGGGGTTCTCCAGGGAGCAGGCCAGCGCGGCCTCCTCCTCCGGCGTGAGGGTCGGCGTGTTCACCGGGACGGGCGCGGCGGCACGGGCGGTGCCGGAGGCGGCCTGGGCGATCCGGGTGGCCGGGCGCGAGCGCAGGTAGTAGGTGGTCTTCAGACCGACCTTCCACGCGTACGCGTACATCGAGCTGAGCTTGCCGATGGTCGGCGCGGCCATGAACAGGTTCAGCGACTGGCTCTGGTCGAGGTACGGCATGCGGGCCGCGGCCAGGTCGATCAGCGCGCGCTGCGGCAGCTCCCACGCGGTGCGGTACAGCGACCGCACCTCGGCGGGCAGCCAGCCGAGTTCCTGGACGGAGCCGTTGGCGTCGCGCAGGGCGTCGCGGGTCGTCTGGTCCCAGACGCCGAGCTCCTTGAGCTCGCGCACCAGGTACGGGTTGACCTGCAGGAACTCGCCGCTGAGCGTCTCGCGCTTGAACAGGTTGGACACCTGCGGCTCGATGCACTCGTACACGCCGGCGATCGAGGCGATGGTCGCGGTCGGGGCGATGGCCAGCAGCAGCGAGTTGCGCAGGCCGGTCTCGGCGATCCGGGCGCGCAGCGCGCTCCAGCGGTCGGCCCAGTGCGGCTGCACGTCGAAGTGGTCGATGTGCAGCTCGCCGCGGGCGGCGCGGGTCTCGCCGTACGCCTCGTGGCGGCCGAGCTGCTCGGCCAGGTCGGCGGAGCGCTCGTAGGCGGTGAGCATGATGCGCTCGGCGATCAGCGTGGACAGCCTCGCCGCCTCGGCCGAGTCGAAGTCGATCCGCAGCTTGAAGAAGACGTCCTGCAGGCCCATCACGCCGAGGCCGACCGGCCGCCAGCGGGAGTTGGAGGTGCCGGCCTCGACGGTCGGGTAGAAGTTGATGTCCACCACGCGGTCGAGGAAGGTGACGGCGGTGCGCACGGTGGCGTCCAGCCGCTCCCAGTCCATCGCGCCGAGCAGGTCCTCCGCCGACGCGCCCTCGGCGACGTGCGCGCCGAGGTTGACCGAGCCGAGGTTGCAGACGGCGGTCTCGGAGTCGTCCGTGACCTCCAGGATCTCGGTGCACAGGTTGGAGGAGTGCACCGTGCGGCCGGGCAGCGCGGTCTGGTTGGCGGCGCGGTTGGAGGCGTCCTTGAAGGTCATCCAGCCGTTGCCGGTCTGCGCCAGGGTGCGCATCATCCGGGCGTACAGGGTCTGCGCGGGGATGGTGCGGACGGCCTTGCCGGCCTGCTCGGCCTTGCGGTAGGCCTCGTCGAAGTCGGAGCCCCACAGGTCGACCAGCTCGGGGACGTCGGCGGGGGAGAACAGCGACCAGTCCTGGTTGGCGTTCACGCGGCGCATGAACTCGTCCGGGATCCAGTGCGCCAGGTTGAGGTTGTGGGTGCGGCGCGCCTCCTCGCCGGTGTTGTCGCGCAGCTCGAGGAACTCCTCGATGTCGGCGTGCCAGGTCTCCAGGTAGACGCAGGCGGCGCCCTTGCGACGGCCGCCCTGGTTGACCGCGGCGACGGAGGAGTCGAGGGTGCGCAGGAACGGGACGATGCCGTTGGACTTGCCGTTGGTGCCGCGGATCAGGCTGCCGCGGGAGCGGATGCGCGAGTACGACAGGCCGATGCCGCCGGCGTGCTTGGAGAGGCGGGCGATCTGCGCGTAGCGGCTGTAGATCGAGTCCAGGTTGTCCAGCGGCGAGTCGAGCAGGTAGCAGCTCGACATCTGCGGGTGGCGGGTGCCGGAGTTGAACAGGGTCGGCGAGGAGGTCAGGTACTCCAGCCGGCTCATCAGGCGGTACAGCTCGGCCACCTCGCGCACGGACTGCTCGGTGTCGCCGACCGCCAGGCCACAGGCGACGCGGAGCAGGAAGTGCTGCGGGGTCTCGACGACCTTGCGGGTGATCGGGTGGCGCAGCAGGTAGCGGGACTGCACGGTGCGCAGGCCGAAGTACTCGAAGCGGTCGTCGCCCTGCCGGTCGATCAGCGCGTCGAGCACGGCGGCGTGCTTGGCGACGAAGGCGGCGGTGGTGTCGCCGATCAGGCCCTCGGCGTGGCCGACGGCGATCGAGGCGGCGAACGAGGTCGCGCCCTGGCTGTCGGCCTCGTCGACGATCTCCAGTGCGAGCAGGCGGGCGGCCAGCTTCGAGTACTGGGGGTCCTCGGCGATCATCGACGCGGCGGCGTCCACGGCCAGCCCGCGCAGCTCGGCGAAGTCCGAGCCGGCATGGCGGCCGCGCAGCGCGGCGGCGGCGACATGGCCGGGGTCCACCTGGGGGAGATCGACACTACGGTCGGTGAGCAGCCGCAGCAGCGCGCCGCCGGGGTCGGAGACCGTCGGGGCGGCGGGGGCGGAACCGGAGCCCTGGGCGGGCAGGGTGGCTGAGGCAGCGGTGGTCAAGGCGCTCTCTCCTGGCGGCGATCGGCGGCGGTGATCGGGTCCGGGCCGAACGGGGCAGGGGAGCACGGCGCGTACGCAGGAGTGCGTCGCGCGACGGTGGCGTCCCCGGCCCGCCCGCGAGGCCCGGAAGGTACTGCTCGTGCTGGCGCGGCCTCTGCGGGAGGGCCGTGGCGCACACCGTCGGCAGGTACTCGGACTCGCGGGCGCGGCTTGTCGAGCCGCCCGCACACCGCTGCGGGGCAGTCCCGGACTCGCACCGGGTTCCCCTGCTTTGACAGCAGGAGTGAGCATACATCTAGTGGCGGCTGACTGCGGCGGCACCATATGTTGTGGCCGACGTGTCGTGGGCCACGGCGGGCCCGGTGGCCGTTCAGTGCTTCAGATAGACCTTGTAGGTGCTCGAATCGCCCGTCGGAGAGGTGAACTGGGCGATCAACCGGTAGTGCCCGCCGCTCGCCAGCGCCGTCGCCAGGACGCGGTCCGTGGCGGCCGGGGCGGTGCTGTCCAGGACCACGACGGTGAAGTAGCCGTCCTTGATCGCGGCCGCGCTGCCCTCGTCGCCGTGATGCTCGACACCCGCCGCGTCCCGGTAGTCCGTCCCGGAGCGGGCCGAGGTCCACTGCTCGGGCCGGCTGACGGCGCCGAGGTAGTACTCGGGCAGCCCGTCGACCTCGGTCAGGTAGTGGCCCTGCGGCGTGGCGTGCACCCGTAGGACGGCGAGCAGCCGACCGGAGTCGGGCCCGTTCTGGTAACGCAGCGCTGACTGCTCCAGACCGAGCGCGAGCAGGGCGACCCAGACCAGGATGCCCAGCTGCGGGTGGCGGAAGTGCGCGCCGACCAGCCGGGTGAGGCCGACCCCGGCGAGCGGGGCGGCGAGCAGCATCCCGAAGCCCAGGTGCCGGAACAGCGCCCCCGAGGTGCCCAGCGCCAGGTGGACCGCCGGGACCAGCAGGGCGGTGCAGGTCAGGGCGGTGCCCAGCAGAGCGCGCTGGGCGCGGGTGGTGGTGACGCCGTCGTTCTCCGGCGACTCGAGCAGCTGCTCGCGGCGGGCGTACGCGATCGTGCCGGCCACCGCGAGGACGGTGAACAGGCCGCCCCACTGGACGGTGTTCAGCAGGATCTCGCCGACCGGACGGGAACCCTGCCCGTGGGCCGGGGACCACCCGGCGACCTCGCCGAGCAGTCCGAACGGCAGCAGGGCGCCCACTGTGCCGGCGGCGAGCAGCAGGGCCCGCAGGGCGGCCGGGCCGAGCCGTCGTCGCGGCCAGGCGGTGGCCGCCGCCAGCGCGACCAGCGCGGGCAGCGTGAACACCGCGGAGTACGCGACGGCGCAGGCCAGGGCGGCGACCGGCGCGGCGAGCAGGACGAGGGCCACCGGGCGGCGCGCGGTGAACACCGTGACCCAGGCCGCCAGGGCGACCAGCAGGACGGCGAGCGCCTCGGGCGCGGCGTAGAAGCCGACGACGACGGTCGACTGCACCACCGCGTAGCCGGCGATCGAACAGATCGCCACCCGCTCGTTGAAGAGCCGGCGGGTCAGCGAGTACAGCAGCACCGTGGTGAGCAGGGCGAAGCAGAGGCTGAGCACCCGGGCGCCGAAGATGCCGTTGGCGTCGGCGGCGGCGCCGGCCAACGGCAGGTACAGCTGGGGCGTGCCGGGTATTCGCTCGGCCAGGTGGGTGGTCACGGGGGTGCCGTGCAGCAGGTGGTCGAGCTGCTGGCGGCCGGCCACCATGGCGGCGGCCTCGTCGGGGTGCGCGGCGGCGAGCAGGCGCAGCGAGAGCAGGGCCTGGATGACGAGGACGGCGGCGAGCACGCCGCGGGCGATCCAGCGGCGCCGGGGGCTGGGGGCCGGGTCCCAGCCGATCGCGGGGACCTGCGGGATGGTGTACGGCGCCAGCTCGACGGCCTGGTCGTCCACCGGGCCGGGGGCGCCGGTCGGGGCCACCTGCGGCGGCGCGTCGGACGCATCGGGTCCCGGAACGTCGGGCCCGGAAAGGTCGGGCCCGGGAACGGCCGGCCCGGACGGATCGGTCTCCGGGCGGCCGGGCCCGGGGACGCCGGACGCAGGGACCCCGGACGCAGGAACGCCGGGCCCGGCACCGTCGCCTCCCGCCGCACCCGGCCCGGGCGAGCGGTCGGCGCGGCGGAACAGGTCGGTCCCGGCCGCGGGCGCCGAGGGGGCGGCGTCCGCCGTGGTCGGCGGGTGCCCGCCGCCGTCACGGGTGTCCGCGTCGAGGGCGGCCCGTGCGGCCCGCAGGGCGTGGGCGGCCCGGGCGGCGCGCGCGGCCCGTGCGGCGGCCGGGGCGGGTACGGCCTCGTCCGGCACCGGTACGGGCAGGTGTGCGGGCACCGGCGCCTGTGCGGGCCCGGCGGCCGCGTCGTCCGGGGCGGGGGCGAACTCTGACTCTGCGCTCATCATGGGTTCCGGATGTCGAAGCCGAAGCGGGGGTCGGACACGCGCCGCCTGAAGGCCGCGAGGGTCTCCGGGACGGCCTCGACGCGCCAGTCGGCCCGTTTGACGATGTTGAACCAGACGAAGCCGAGGATGTCGTCGTGCGCCGCGACCCCGGAGAACAGCTGGTCGATGTCCGCGAGCTGGCGTTTGCCCTGTTCCGAGGCGGTCTCGCAGATGAAGAACGGCTTCTGGCTGAAGCCGCGGATCTCGGCCATGGTCGGCCCGTACAGGAGGTCGAAGTTCTTCGGCCCGGTGCGGGTGAAGTACCCGGTCATGCCGGCCCAGTCGACGTAGGCGTCGCCCGGGTAGTAGGGCGCGAGCCGGGTGTTGGGCGCCGGGTCGGTGATGTTCGGGTTCCAGACCCAGATGACGTTGGTCGCCCCGGCCCGGTCGAAGAGGTCGTGCACGTGCCGCCAGGCGGCCACGAACTCCTGGGCGCTGGCGGCCTGCCGGCCCCACGGGTACCAGTTGCCGTTCATCTCGTGCGCGATGCTGATCGCGATCGGCTGGTCGAGCTTGGCCACGGACTTGGCGACGCCCCGGACGTAGTCGTCGGTGTCGCCGGCGGCGATCGAGGCCAGCGAGTGGTTGTACGGCTCCCAGGCCATGTACGGCAGGGCCCCGGCCGCGTAGATGCGCTTGGCGCCCTGGGTGTCGAAGCCGCCCTCCCAGTGGGCGTAGAACTCCAGGACGTTGGGCTGCTTGCCGATCGTGGAGGTGTAGACGGGCAGCGCGTCCATCGTCTCGGGGACGCCGGGCAGTGCGGCGCCGAGGTACTTGTGGTCCGGCTTGAGCAGCGGTGTGACGTCGTACGGCACGCCGGCCGGGACGGCCTTCGGCCTGGCGGCGGCGCTCGGGGTGCCGGTGGCCGTGCCGGGGGCACCCGTGGCGCCCGGGGTGGCGGGGGCGGCGGCCGCGGGCTGGTCGGGCTCGACGGCCTCCTGCATCGCGAAGCCGGGGTCCTCGGGGCCGCAGGCGGCGGTGGCGAGCAGCAGCGCGCCGGCGAGCAGGGCGAGTGCCGGCCGCCGGCGGTACCGGTCCGGCCGTCGGGGGTGGCCGGGCCGTCGGGGGTGGGCGGGCATGGTGATCACACGGCTTCCGTCGGTCGCGGCTGGACGAGGACCCGGCCGACGATGGTGGCGTAGAACAGACCGGACGCGAGGACGAGCGTGAAGTTCAGCGGGCCCATCGTGAGCATCCGCCAGATGCCGAGGCCCACCCAGAGGACGGCCGTCCCGCCGCTCCAGACGATCATGCCGATCCAGAAGCGGCGGGTCTTGTTCCGCTTGGCGCCGGTGGAGCCGGTCGGCTGCCAGGCCATCCGGTTGCGCCGCAGGATGTCCCAGATGGCGAAGACGTGCGCCCAGCCGTACATCATCCGGGCGGCCCAGGCCTCCAGCCGGTACGGGTTGCGGTGCCAGAGCGGGAAGACGACCGTCGCGTAGAGCAGGCCGGGCAGCACCAGCAGGGTGTTCTGCCAGCGGATCAGGTCGGGTCTCGCCAGCAGCAGCACGATCGGGATGAGCGGGGAGACCAGGGTGAACAGTGCCGTGTGGATGTAGTAGAAGAACCCGGACAGGTAGCAGGCCCGGGTGACCGGCCGCAGTCTGGTCGTCCAGAACTTGCGGCTGCCCAGCAGGCTCATCGACCCGGTGCACCAGCGGTACTGTTGGTTGAAGAAGCCGCCGACGTTGTCCGGGCAGACGCCGGTCGCCAGGGCGACGGGCACGTACTGCAGGTCCCAGCCGAGCCGGCGCAGGTCGAAGCCGGTGTGCACGTCCTCGGAGTGCCCGATCAGCGTGGTGCCGCCGTTCTCCTCCAGGGCGGCCCGCCGGTAGACGGCGCAACTGCCCACGCAGATGGCGCCGTCGTTGCGCTGCCGGGACACCTGCACGGTGCGGTAGAACAGCTCCTGGACGGCGCCGGCGCCGCGCTCGATCCAGTTCTGGCTGTCCAGGATGCGGAAGAACTGCGGGGACTGGATGATGCCGAGGCGCGGGTTGGCCGCCATGTACGGGAGCATCTCGGTCAGCAGGTCCGGCCTGGGCGCGAAGTCGGCGTCCAGGATGAGGATGTACTCGCTGTCGGAGTTGCGGAAGCCGAACTGCAGGTTCCCGGCCTTCTTGAACCAGCCCAGCTTGTTGCGGGTGCCGTACACGAACTCGAAGTCGACGGCCATCTGGGCGAGTTGCGGGCTGTTGCTGTCGTCGAGCACGTAGGGCGTGACCTCGCCCGGGTACTGGTCGCGCAGCCGGGCGACGTGGGTCCAGGTGTTGTGCAGGACCTCGATCGGCTCGCCGGCCACCGGCAGGAAGACGTCCACGGTCGGGTACCGCTCCGGGGACCAGTCCCGCACCAGCGCGCGGTGCGCCGCGAGGTCGAAGGTCTCGTTGAAGCCGTGCACCCAGCGGGATATCAGGTAGTAGACGATCGTGAAGGCCAGCGGCGGCACGAACAGGAAGAACCACGGCGTCGCGCCGAGCAGGCCGACCTCACTGGCCACCATGCACGCGAAGCTGACCAGGGAGAAGCAGGTCAGGATCCACAGCCGGCTGCGGGCGTAGGAGTACTTCTCGGTGTTGTCCGGCGGCTGCGGCAGCAGGCCCCACTGGGTGCGGGCGGCCGGGTCCCGGCGCGCGCGGCGCCGCGATCCGGGTGCCTGGCGGCTGCCCGCGAGTCGGGTGCCCTCGGTGACAGTCACGTGGCTCTTCTCCCCCGGAGGCCGTAATCGATGTGAACCTGACCCGCCCGCCGGCCGTTGTCCGACGGGCCGAGCGGGGGACGGAGGGATCGTACGGGACCGGCCGCGCCGGGGCCGATCCCCCCTCGTCCGGCGGCCGTCCGGAACCGATTCCGGGTTCCGGTCGTGATCTGGACCGAGTGCGGGCGGAGCACATGTGTACGGTTTCCGCCCAGCGATCGAGGACGGTACGGGGAAGAGTGATGAGCATCGTGGACGGTATGGCCGGCCGGCCGGCGCGGGGGCTGCGGGCGGTCGTCGCGGTGTGCGCGGCCGCCGCACTCCTGGCCGGCTGCGGCGGCGGGGCCCGGGTGGCGGCGCAGCCGTCGGCCGGACCGCAGTCGTCCGCGCCCGCGCAGCCGGGCCTGTGCTCGACCGCGCAGCTCCCCTTCCCCAAGCTGCCGGTCGACGGCGGGACGAAGATCCTCGAACCCAACCCGTGGAACACCGCCGGGACGGTCTGTCTGGACGCCTCCGGGGACACCGGTTTCACGGTCACCCAGGTGCGCGACTTCGTCCCGCGCAACCCGCTGGCCCCGGGCGCCTACCCGAACATCTCCACCGCGCCCGGCGCGAGCGGACTGCCCGTCCCGGTCAGCGCGCTCGGCGACGCCACGGCCGACTGGGACGCCAACGGCCGGGTGAGCGGCTCCTTCAACCTGTCCTTCGACCTCTGGTACGGCTCCAGCCCGGACAACTGCCTGCCGGGGGAGAGCGCGGAGGTGATGGTCTGGCTGGACGCCACCGACAACGTCCGCCCGGCCGGCAGACAGGTGACGGACGCCCAGAGCATCGGCGACACCGCCTACAACGTGTTCGAGGCGCCGATCACCGGCCCGCACAGCGTCATCAGCTACGTGCGCACCGCCCCCACGCACACCACCCGCGGCCTCAACCTGCGGCTGTTCACGGCCGACGCGATGGCGCGGGGGTACGTGCCGAAGGGCTCCTACCTGTGCCGGGTGCAGGCCGGCTTCGAGATCTGGACCGGCGGCACCGGCCTGCGCAGCGAGTCCTTCGCCTTCCACAACCGGGTCGGCCTGCCGGCTGGCGAGATCCCGGCGGGGGCTCCCGGGACCTGCCTGCGGCACGGCGGCGGCGGGCCGGCGGGCAGCCCGGTGACCGTCGGGGCCTGCGGGGACCAGGCGGTGTCGACCAACTGGACGGTCGGCAACGACGGGTCGGTGCGCGGCGGGGCGGCCTGCCTGGTGCCGGGCGACCGCGGCGGCGTGACGATGGCCGAGTGCACCGGAGGGTCCGGGCAGCGCTGGGTGGCCGGGGCCGGCCAGCGCCTGCAGCACCAGGACTCGGGGCTGTGCCTGTCGACCGCGGGGGGCGTTCTCACGGACGGCACGACGGCCGCCCTCAGGCCCTGCGCCGACGCGGTGTCACAGCGCTGGCGGCTGCCGTACAACGGGCAGGCGTAGCGGTCGGCGCGGGGCCGGGTGACGGGCCGGGCCCGCGCACCCCCCATGGGCGGGAAGGGGCCGATGCCCTAGCATTCCCCACCATGAGCGATCGACCGGTACCGAGTGGCGAGCCGGGGCAGCCCGCCGGAACGCCACCGCAGCAGGCACCGGCCGGAGGGGCCCAGGCCCCCGGTCTGCCGCCGCAGTCCCCGAGTGGTGCGTTCGGCCCCGCCGACGGGTTCGGGCCGCCGGGTGGTGCGCCCCAGTACCAGCCGCAACCGCAGCCGCCGCAGGTGACGCCGCGTCCGTTCTCCCAGCCGGTGCCGCTGGTCCCGCAGCCGGGCCAGGCCGGCCCGCAGCCCGTGCAGCCGCAGGCGGTGCAGCCGGGGCCGGTCCAGCCGGGCCCGGTGGCGCCCGCCGCCGTCCAGCCGGGGCCGGCGGCCGCGCAGGCCGGTCCGCAGGCGGTGCAGCCGATACCCGTGCAGGCCGGCCCGCAGCCGGTTCAGCCGATACCCGTGCAGGCCGGCCCGGCCGGTCCGGCGTGGCCGCAGCAGACCGGCTTCCCGCCGGCGCAGCCGACCGTCGGCAGCACGCCGGACTGGGAGGCGCTGGCGGCGCGGAACGAGAAGGACGCCAAGCGCCGCCGCCGGGTCAAGCTGATCGGTGCGGTGACGGCCGTCGTGGTGGTGGCCGCGGCCGGCGCCGGGTACGTGCTGCTCACCAAGGGCTCCAAGGACGGCAACGGCCCGACGGCCTCCGGGCCGAGCACCGCCGCGGTGAGCACGTCGGCCTCCGCGCCGGCCTCCGGATCGGCCGCGCCGACCGCGTCGGCGAGCGGCCCGGTCAAGGGCATCGACAGCCCGCCGACCGTCGGCAGCCTCCCGGCGACCAAGGGCGCCGTCGCGCTGGGCCTGGGCTCCGACGCCAAGACGGGCTCGGCACCCGGCTACTCCGGGCAGGTCCTCAAGCTGCCCAGCGGCCAGAACTCCTTCGCCCAGAGCGCCTCCCAGGTCGTCGACGTCAGCAACAGCTTCACCGTCTCCGCCCGGGTCCTCGTCGACGTCCCGAACGGCAACCGCAGCGCGGTCAGCCAGGGTGACGGCCAGTACTACTCGTACTCGCTGGGCCGGGCCAACAACAACGGGCACGACCTCTGGTACTTCAAGGTCCAGGTGCCCGGCGGCGGTTCGGCGGTGGCCTGGTCCAAGGGCGACGCCACCGTCAACCAGTGGGTCGTGCTGACCGGGGTGTACGACGACCCCTCCGGCCAGATCACCCTGTACGTCAACGGCGCCCCACAGGCCTCCGCGAAGTCCCCCGGCGTGCCGCCCAGCGGCGCCAACACCCTGCAGATCGGGCGGCTGAGCTCCAACTCGCAGTGGAGCGACCCGTGGCACGGCGCCGTCGCCGACGTCCAGACCTGGGGTCAGACGCTGCCCGAGGCCGACATCGTCAAGGTCGTCGCCGGCCCGAGCTCGCCGCCGGCCACCCCGCCGGCGGCGGCCTGGCTCACCGGCTGAGCCCCCGGCCGCCGACCGCCGGGCCGAGCGGGCCCGGCACCGCCCGGCAGCCGCCCGGAACCGCCCCCGCGGCGGCGGCTGCCGCGCGCCCCGGAACACGCCGCGCCCCGCGCGCGGACCGGGCACGACAGTCCCAGACCGAGGAGCAGTACTGATGAGCGCGGACGGCCGCTGGCTCCGGCCCGAGTCCACCCGGCGGCCCGTCCTGGTGCCCGCGGGGGCCCGGCCGGCCCCGGGTGCCGGCCCGGCCGGGCGCGGGGCCGCCGCACCGGCGCAGCCGTCCCCGGCCGACCGCCGGCGCCGCAGGCCCGCCGCACCCCGGGTGCCGCACCCCCCGCGCCCCGCGCTGCGGGCGGACTGGCTGCCGTTGCTGGCCGTCCTGCTGGTCCAGGGCGCGCTGTCGTACCACCTGATCCTCAGCAACACCGCCTTCATCGACGAGGGCACCTACATCTACGCGGGCTACCAGGAGATCGCGAACCTGACGCACGGCACCCCGGTGGCGACGTACGAGACCTTCTTCTCCGGCTCCCCGCTGATCTACCCGGTCGTCGTCGCGCTGGCCGACATGGCCGGCGGGCTGACCGGCACCCGGCTGCTCAGCCTGGCCTTCATGCTCTCCGCCACCGTGGCCGTCCACCTGACCACCCGGCGGCTGCACGGCTCGCTCGCGGCCAGCGGCGCCGCGGCGGCCTTCGCCGCGCTCGGACCCACCCAGTTCCTGGGCGGGCTGGCCACCTACGACGCGATGGCCCTGGCGGTGCTCGCCTGGGCCGGCTACCTCGCGGTGCGCTCGGCCACCGGCGGCGGGTACCCGAGCCTGGTGGGCTCCGGCCTGCTGCTGGCGCTGGCCGGCTGCACCAAGTACGCGGCGCTGCTGTGGGTCCCGGTGGTGGTCGGGGCGGCGGTGCTGGCCGGCCCGGGCGGGTCGCTGCGCGCCTGGACGCGCTGGCGGCGGGGCGTGCTGGTCCTGTCCGCCTTCGTGGTGGCGGTCGCCGCGGCGGCCCTGCTGGCCGGTGAGCGCTACGTCGACGGCTTCAACCACACCACGCTGCAGCGAGCCCCGGGCCACGACGCCTACTCCTACGTGGCCGGGGAGGCCGCCCGGTGGGTCGGCCCGCTGCTGGTGGTCGCCCTGGTCGGAGTGGTGCTGCAGCTGGTGGTGGCGCGCCGGCGCGGCGGCGACGGCTGGCCGGCGTTCTGGCTGGCGGCGCTGCTGCTGGTGGCGGGGCTGCTCGCCCCGGTGAACCAGATCCGCATCCACACCTGGCTGTCGCTGCAGAAGCACGTCGACTTCGGCGCCTGGTTCGCCTGCATCGTGGTGGGCGCGGTGCTGGCCCGGGCGGTGCTCTGGCTGCGGCGGCGCCTCCACCTGGTGGCGGGGGTCGTGGCGGCCGCCCTGGTGGTCGGCCCGCTGGCCTGGGAGGGGGCGGCCCAGGGCCGGGAGATGTACGGCGAGTGGTCGAACTCGGAGTCCTTCGTCGCCGCGCTGGCGCCGTACATCGCCAAGGGCGACGCCCGGTACCTGGTGGAGAACTACAACGTCCCCGCGTACTACCTGCGCGAGCAGGCTGACTGGCAGCAGTGGCACGACCTGGTGGCGGTGTTCCGCCGGGACCCGGACACCGGCCAGCAGCAGTCCGGCGTGCCCGCCATCCAGGCCGGGATCACGGCGCACGAATGGCAGGTGGTGGTCCTGGACTTCACCCAGACCGGTGCCACCGACAAGGCGATCCAGCCCACCCTGAAGGCCGCCGGGTACCGGGTGGTCACCGTGGTGAAGAGCGGGGAGCACGGCCGGTACACGATCTACGTGGCGCCGGGGTACGACAAGCAGACCGGGGCGGACAAGAAGGCGGCGGACCCGAAGGCCGCCGACCCGAAGGCCACCGCCGATCCGAAGGCGGCGTCCGACAGGAAGCCGGCCGCGGACCCGAAGACCGCCGACCCGAAGACCGCCGACCCGAAGCCGAGTTCGGACCCGAAGCCGACGTCGACGCCGACGCCCGACAGGAAGGGGTGACCGGGCCGCCGGAGCCCCGCCGCGGCCGCGCCGCTCAGAAGGCTTTCGTGTAGACCATCAGGTCCATCCCCGGGTACGGGGCCCAGTCGCGTTCGGGGGTCCGGAGGAAGCCGGTGCGCTCGTAGACGCGGTGGGCGGCGGTCATCTCCGGGCGGGTGGAGAACGCCATGCCCGCCAGGCCGAGTTCACGGCTGCGGGCGAGGGCGGCGCGGACCAGGGCCTCGCCGACGCCCCGGCCACGGGCGGCCGCCGCGGTGGCGAGCATCCGGATCTCGCCCTCGCGCGGGGTGGCGATGTCCGCCCACTCGGTGCCGCCGACGGCGAAGGTCACGCAGCCGAGGACTCGCCCCCCGGCCAGGTCGACCGCGACGAGGAGCTCGGCCTCCCGGGCGCGCCGGGGGGCGTCGCGCAGCAGGTCGACGTAGCCGCTCTCGGGCGAGGTGTAGCCGTCGCCGACGAAGGCCTCGACGGTGATGCGGCCGGCGTCGTCGAGGTCCTCCGGGAGGGCCTGGCGGATGAGGATGTCCATCCGGCCAGTGTGCCGGAGCCGTGCGGGGTGGTGATCTCGGGGGTGGAACGGACCGGGAGGGTGGCCGGGTCCGCGGAGGGGCGCAGCGAGGCGGCCGGCATCGTGCCGTACAGCCGGTCCGCCCGGTGGTGGTCGGCCGGGTAGCCGCCCGGGCGGTGCCAGTTGTCGCGGCCGGTGGCGGCGCCGCGGGCGACGTCCCGGCCGATCAGCAGGCCGAGCAGGCCGAACCCGCCGACGGCCCCGGCCAGTCCCAGTGCGCTCGCGAGAGTGTCGGTGTCCATGGGGTCCACTCTGGTCGGGCCGTCCGGCGATCACGAGTGGCAGGAACGCCCGATTGCCTCGAAATCCTGCCACCGCCGTTTCCGGGCCCTCCGGCGGTGCGTCCCTCCGGCGGTGCGCCCCTCCCCGGTGCGCCCGGCCCTGCGCGCACCGGCCGTCCGGGGCCGGACCCGGCCTTCCCCGGGCGGTGCCCGTCGGGGCATCCTGGTCGGCATGCTGAAGAACGTGGTCGCGGTGGTGCTGGAGGAGATCCACCCCTTCGAACTCGGCGTCGCCTGCGAGGTCTTCGGCCTCGACCGCACCGCCGAGGGCCTGCCCGGGTACGACTTCGCGATCGCCGGGGTCCGCCCCGGGCCGCACGCGACCCACGCCGGCTTCGCGGTGGACGTCCCGCACGGCCCGGAACGGCTGGCCGGCGCGGACCTGGTGGTGGTCACCGCGTCGGCGATCCGCCGGGAGTACCCGGAGCCGCTGCTGGAGGGGCTCCGCTCGGTGGTCGAGTCCGGCGGCCGGGTGCTGTCGATCTGCAGCGGTGCCTTCGTGCTCGGAGCCGCCGGGCTGCTGGACGGCCGCCGCTCCACCACCCACTGGCGGTACAGCGAGGACCTGGCCCGGCGCTTCCCGCGGACCACGGTAGAACCGGACGTGCTGTACGTGGACGACGACCCGGTGATCACCTCCGCCGGGACGGCCGCCGGCATCGACGCCTGCCTGCACCTGGTGCGCAAGGCGCAGGGCGCCGAGGTGGCCCGGGGGATCGCCCGCCGGATGGTGGTGGCACCGCACCGGGAGGGCGGCCAGGCCCAGTTCGTCTGCCGGCCGCTGCCCGGGGGCGACGGGGACTCGCTGGCCCCGCTGCTCGACTGGATGCGCCACCACCTGGAGCGGGACTGCACCGTCGAACAGCTGGCCGCCCGGGCCCACATGTCCCCGCGCACCTTCGCCCGCCGCTTCCAGCAGGAGACCGGCACCACCCCGCACCGCTGGCTGACCGGGCAGCGGGTGCTGCTCGCCCAGCGGCTGCTGGAGTCCACCACCGAGCCGGTGGACGCGATCGCCGTGCGCTGCGGCTTCGGCAACGCGGCCACCCTGCGGCACCACTTCGCGCGCCGGCTGGGCACCACGCCGCTCGCCTACCGGCGCTGCTTCGCCGGGCCGGGGGAGTGGGAGGACTGACCTCCCGCGGGCCCCGGCCCCGGCCCCGGCCCCGGCCCCGGCCCCGGCCCGCGATCCGGGCGGCCGGTCAGTCGGCGGCCAGGTGGTCGACGGTGTTCCAGCGGTCCGGGCGCAGCCGCCCGTCCTGGGCGCGCCAGAGGCTGGTGGAGCAGTTGTGCACCGGCCCGAGGGCGGTGAGCTGGTCCTCGGTGAGCCGGTCCACCGCGTAGCGCAGCATCAGCACCGTGCAGTCGTGCGCGACCAGCAGGACGGGCCGTCCGGCGTCCTCCTCGCAGACGTCCCGCAGCAGGCTGCGCACCCGCAGCGCGACGTCGGCCCAGGACTCGCCGCCGGGCGGGCGGTAGTACAGCTCGCCCATCTTGCGCCGGCGGGCGGCCTCCTCGGGGTGCTTGGCCTCGATCGCGGCCCGCGGCAGCATCTCCAGGACGCCGAGCTCGCGGTCGCGCAGCCGCTCGTCGTAGCGCACGGGGAGCGCGACCGGGACGGCGCCGAGGCCGGCGGCCTGGGCGAGCGCGATCCGGGCGGTCTCGGTGGTGCGCACGTACGGCGAGCACCAGACGCTGCGCGGGCGGTCGGCGCTGGGCAGGGCGGCCCACCAGCGGCCGAGCGCCTGTGCCTGCTGCTGGCCGTGCAGCGACAGGGGGATGTCGGCGTCCCGGCAGCTGATCGGGACGCTGAGCGCTCCGGCGGCCTCGGCGAGCTGGAACTCGACGTTGGCGGTGGACTCGCCGTGCCGGGTGGCGATCAGCACGGACGGCAGCCGGGTGGCCGCCGCGGGGCGGTGGGCGGAGAGGTGGTGCGGGCTCTGGGCTGACTGGTGCTGGCCGTTGAGGGTGGTGCCGAGTTCTGCCATGGCGGCGTGCTCCCCGTGGGTCGATCAGTTGCCGGCCGGTTGCCGGTCCGGTCTGGTGGTGCCCTGCGAAGGCGGCTGTTCATACATATGATCGCGCCGCCTTCTCCAGTGTTCACGGAGAGGGCGGCGCGGTCACAGGGCGCGTGCGGCGCGAATCAGTGCGCCGCTACGGGCTCCGGCGCGTTCCTCAGCTCGTCGTCGCCGGCCTCGGCGCCGTAGTCCGAGGGACTGGTCTCGTCCGGGCCCACGGGCGCCTTGACGGCCCGCAGCACCAGGGTGAGCGCCACCGCGACGGCCAGGTTCAGCGCGAAGGCGGTCAGCCCGATGTAGCCGATCTCGCCGATGCCGGGGATCTCGGCCGCGTTGCCGCCGAAGTGCTTGGTGGCCGGGCTGGCGATCCCGTACGCCTTCCAGGTGCCGTAGGCCATGCCGGCCGCCCAGCCGGCGAACAGCGCCCAGTGGTGGAACCACCGGGTGAAGAGGCCTCCGACGATGGCCACGAAGGTCTGCAGGATCCACAGGCCGCCGAGCAGCTGCAGGTTGATCGCCGCCTGCTTGTCCATGCCGAGGACGAACACCAGGGCGCCGACCTTCACCAGCAGCGAGACCAGCTTGGCGATCCGGGTCTCGTCCGCCGGGGTGGCGGTGGGCTTCAGCCACTCCTTGTAGACGTTGCGGGTGAACAGGTTGGCCGAGGCGATGGACATGATGGCGGCCGGCACCAGGGCGCCGATCCCGATCGCGGCGAAGGCCACGCCGGTGAACCAGTCCGGGAACATGTCGGCGAACAGCTGCGGCACCGAGAGCTGGGAGTTGAACTTCTTGTCGCCCTTGCCGACGCCGGCCGCGATCGCCATGAAGCCGAGCAGCGCCAGCAGGCCCAGCATCAGCGAGTACGCGGGCATGATCGCCATGTTGCGCCGCACGGTGTTGCGGGACTTGGACGCCAGTACGCCCGTCACCGAGTGCGGGTACATGAACAGCGCCATCGCCGAGCCCAGCGCCAGCGTCGCGTACGTCCACTGCTTGTTGTCCGGGACGGTCAGCGAGCCGGCCGCCTTGGGGGCGCTGAACTTCTGCGCCGCGGCGTCGAAGATGTGCCCGTAGCCGCCGAGCCGGATCGGGATGTAGATCACCGCGACGATGATCACGATGTAGATCAGGGCGTCCTTGACGAAGGCGATCAGCGCCGGGGCGCGCAGCCCGGACGAGTAGGTGTAGGCGGCCAGCACGCCGAAGGCGATGAACAGCGGCAGGTCCTTGACGAACCAGTTGGCGTTCTCGCCGCCGCCGACGCCCAGCACGTCGAGCACCGCCTGGATGCCGACGAGCTGCAGCGCGATGTACGGCATGGTGGCCAGGATGCCGGTCAGCGCGACGACCAGGGACAGCGGCCGGGAGCCGTACCGGCCGCGCACGAAGTCGGCCGGGGTGACGTACCCGTGCACCCGGGAGACCGACCAGAGCCGGGGCAGGAAGAGGAAGACCAGCGGGTAGGCGATGATCGTGTACGGCACCGCGAAGAAGCCCGCCGCGCCGGTCGCGTAGACCGCGGCGGGGACGGCGACGAAGGTGTAGGCGGTGTAGAGGTCCCCGCCGAGCAGGAACCAGGTGACCCAGGTCCCGAAGCTGCGGCCGCCCAGGCCCCACTCGTCCAGGTGCGCCGCGTCGTCGGCCCGGCGCCAGCGCGAGGCGAGGAAGCCCATCACGGTGACCAGGGCGAAGAACAGCACGAAGACCACGAGGGCCGTCACGTTGACGTCCTTCATCGCGCGCCACCCGCCTTCCGCACGGCCTTGCGGGCCTTCTCGTCCCGGTTGATCAGCAGGTACGCCGCGACGGTGAACACCGCCGAGACCGGCACCCAGAGCAGCTGGTACCAGTAGAAGAACGGCACCCCGCCGACGCCCGGGTCGGTCTTGTCGTAGGAGGACACCCAGAGCATCGCGACGATCGGCACGAGCAGGGCGAGCGCGGCCAGCACCCGTTCGGGCGTCACGGCCGGCACCGGGGCACCGGGTGGCTCGGGCATGACAGGTTCGGTGGCATCGAGGTCAGACGGCATCTTCGGCTCCGCTCCGGAGGGTTCTCCCCGTCGGCGCCGCAGCCCCGGGGACGCCGCACACCCCCGTGAGCCCGCCGAGCAGCACCATCGGTGATCAGCAGTCAGTACGGCTGCGCAATCTAGAGCATGACGTGATCCATGTCACCGGGGTTGCCGGAACTTCCCGCCATCCGGACGGCGCGAACCCGCATTCGGCCGGAAACGGGCAGTCGGAAGCGCGAAAGGGCACCGGCGCGCGGGTCGCGCGCGCCGGTGCCCGTGGTGCGAAGGGGGAGCGCGGTTACTCCGGGCGCTTCAGGCGGGTGATGAACTTGTACCGGTCGCCGCGGTAGATCGAGCGGACCCACTCCACCGGGGCGCCGTCGGCGTCGAAGGAGTGCCGGGAGAGCTGGAGCATCGGCAGGCCGAGGTCGGAGCCGAGCAGGCCGGCCTCGCGCGGGTCGGCCAGGGTGGTCTCGATGGTCTCCTCGGCCTCGGCCACGGTGACCCCGTAGACCTCGCGCAGCGCCGCGTACAGCGAGTTGTGCTTGGCGAGGTTGCGGCGCAGCGCGGGGAAGCGCTTGGCGGAGAGGTGGGCGACCTCGATGGCCATCGGGTCGCCGTTGGCCAGGCGCAGGCGCTCGATCCGCAGCACCCGGCCGCCGGGCTTGATGTCCAGCAGCGGGGCGAGCCGGTCGTCGGCGGTGATGTAGCCGATCTCGATCAGCCGCGAGGTGGGCTCCAGGCCCTGGGCCCGCATGTCCTCGGTGTAGGAGGTGAGCTGGAGGGCCTGGGCGACCTTGGGCTTGGCGACGAAGGTGCCCTTGCCCTGGATGCGCTCCAGGCGGCCCTCGACGACCAGCTCCTGCAGGGCCTGGCGGACGGTGGTGCGCGAGGTGTCGAACTGGGCGGCCAGCGCGCGCTCCGGCGGGACGGGGGTGCCGGCCGGCTGGGTCTCGGTGAGCTGGAGGAGGTGGCGCTTCAGTCCGTAGTACTTGGGGACGCGCGCGGTCGGGTCGGTGCCGGCGTGCGCCGGGAGGTTCTTCACCTCGGGGTCGTTGACCTGGGCGGTGGATCCCCCGTCGCTGCTCATCGGACCTGTTCTCCCGCTTCTCGCGGGGCCTTTGCGGGCCCCGCCACATAGTTAACGGGTCACATCGTTGCATGTATGGCTACGGAACGAATACCTCATCACGCGATGAACGATGTGCGGTGTCGGCTTGATAACGGGTGGTCCGGATCGGTCGGAAGGCCGTTGACAGGCCCATTGGTCTAGGCCAAGCTCCAGGCATCTGGTCTACACCACTAGGCCGGACACTACGAATCCCCCCACCCGTTCGAAGGGGTCCGCGGCACCTTTCCCCCCGCTTTGTGTGGGTCTGCCGCTGCCGCCCGACGGGGGTAACCCAGGCATCCCTCAGGAGGATGGCGTGAAGCGTCAGCTCATCGCGGCGGTCGGCGTCGCAGCAATGGTCGTCGGCCTGGCGGCTTGTGGCTCGGACGGCAAGAAGGGCGGCGACAGCGCCGGTTCGAGCTCGTCGGCCGCGGCGGGTGCCAAGAACTACAGCGGCAAGACGCTGAAGGTGTGGCTGATGACCGGCTCCGCCCCGAAGGGCTGGACCGACGCGGTCAAGACCGAGTTCGAGACCACCTACCCGGGCTCCAAGGTCGACTTCCAGATCCAGGAGTGGGACGGGATCGGCCAGAAGATCACCGCCGCGCTGTCCGAGGGCTCGGTCGACGTCCTCGAGCTCGGCAACACCCAGACCGCGGGCTACGCGGCCTCGGGCGGTCTGCTCGACCTCACCAAGGACAAGGCCGCCCTGGGCGGGGCCGACTGGGCCGCCAACCAGAACGAGGCCGCCGTCCTCGAGGGCAAGCAGTACGCCGCCCCGTGGTGGGTCTCCAACCGCGTGGTCGCCTACAACAAGGACCTGTGGGCCAAGGCCGGCCTCTCCGCCGCCCCGAAGACCCTGGACGAGTTCTACGCCGACCTGGACAAGCTGAAGGCCACCGACGGCGTCGCCGACCCGATCTACCTGCCCGGCCAGGAGTGGTACACCTACTTCGGCCTGCTCACCGGTGAGGGCGGCAAGATCGCAAAGAAGGACGGCGACAAGTGGGTCGGCGGCCTGTCGTCCCCCGAGGCGCAGAAGGCCTTCGAGACCTACAAGAAGCTGCAGGGCTACTCGGTCTCCGGTCCGAAGGACAAGGACGAGGCCACCCCGCAGCAGAAGGACGTCTTCGGCAAGGGCAACGTCGGCGCCATGATCGCCCTCGGCTGGGAGCTCCCCGCCGAGAAGGACATGCCCAAGGACAAGATCGGCTTCTTCCCGCTCCCGGGCAAGACCGCCGACAAGCCCTCCGGCGTCTTCCTCGGCGGCTCGAACCTGGCGGTCGCCAACGCCAGCAAGAACTCCGACATGGCCAAGGACTTCCTGAAGGTCGCCCTTAACGACAAGAACGAGGGCCTGGTCGCCGCGGCCGGGAACATCCCGAACAAGGCCTCGCTGAACGGCCAGATCACCGGTGACTTCGCGAAGGCCGCCCAGACGGCCGCCGCGGTCGGCGCCATCACCCCGAACACCCCGAACTGGGCCAGCGTCGAGGACAAGCCGAACCCGATCAAGGAGTTCCTGACCGCCGTGCTGCAGGGCGGCGACTACGCGGCCACGGCCAAGAAGTACGACGACGAGATCGCCAAGCGGCTCAACCAGAAGCAGTAAGCACTGAGCGGCGTCGCTCACCGGCCCCCGGCGGGGGGCCGGTGGGCGGCGCCTGTCCGTCGTGGTTCGGGTTGTGAGGAAGTGAGAACGATGGCTGTGCATTCGGAGCGGGTGCAGACACGGTCCCCGGAGCCAGGGACGACCGCCGTGGCCGGGATCGGGACAGGTGCCGCGGGCGCCGGCGGCGGCACCCCGCGGAAGGGTGCCAGACCCGCGGACGGACCGGGGCTCGGTGCGCGCCTGGCGCCGTACCTGTTGCTGCTGCCGGCCACCGTGGCGACCCTCGCCCTGCTGGGCTGGCCGCTGCTCAAGACGGTCCTGCTGTCGTTCCAGAACCTCAACCGGCGCCAGCTGGTCCAGCACCTCACCGAGTGGAACGGCTTCGACAACTACAAGGAGCAGCTGACCGACCCGGACTTCTGGGCGGTCACCGGGCGCACCGTCGCCTTCACCCTGGTGAACGTCGTCCTGATCATGGGCGGCGGCACCCTGATCGGCCTGCTGCTCAACCGCCTCGGCAAGCGGATGCGGCTGGTCCTGTCGATCGGGCTGCTGATGGCCTGGGCGATGCCCGTGGTCGCCGCGACCACCGTCTACACCTGGCTGTTCGACCAGCAGTGGGGCGTCGTCAACTGGTTCCTGGACAAGCTCGGCTGGCACTCGATGGCCGACTACAACTGGATGAGCGACCAGTACTCGACCTTCTTCGTGGTCATCCTGCTGATCGTCTGGCAGTCCATCCCGTTCGTGGCGTTCAACATGTACGCCGGCCTGACGACCATCCCCAAGGAGCTCTACGAGGCCGCCCGGATGGACGGCGCCGGCCCGTTCAAGATCTTCGGTTCGGTGGTCTTCCCGAGCCTGAAGCCGTTCTTCCTGGCCACGACCTTCCTCGAGGTCATCTGGGTGTTCAAGGCCTTCACCCAGGTGTACGCGATCAACGGCGGCGGCCCCGAGAACCTGACCCGGACGCTGCCCGTGCACGCCTTCCTGGAGGGTTCCTCCGGCCAGCACTACGGGGTCGGCTCCGCGATCGCGGTGCTCACCATCCTGATGCTGGGCGTGCTGATGGCGTACTACTTCCGGATCATGATCAAGCAGGAGGACGAGCTGTGAGGCGCTCGCTCATCGGACGTACCTGGCCGAACGTGATCGCGGTCGTCCTCTTCGTCTTCTTCATCTTCCCGGTCTACTGGATGGTCGCGACGGCCTTCAAGCAGGACCGCGACATCATCAGCAAGACCCCGGTCTTCATCCCGTTCGACGGGACCCTCGACCACTTCACCACGGCGGTCGACGCGCCCAACTTCTGGACGTACGTGGGCAACAGCTTCATCGCGACGGTCGGCGCGGTGCTGATGTCGCTGGTGATCGCGACGCTCGCGGCCTTCGCCATCGCCCGGATGAGGTTCCGCGGCCGCAAGGCCTTCGTGCTGGTCGTGATGGTCGCGCAGATGGCGCCGTGGGAGGTCATGACCATCGCGGTCTACATGATCTCGCGCGACAACGAGATGCTGAACAGCCTCGTCCCGCTCACCGTCTTCTACATGATGATGGTGCTGCCCTTCACCATCTGGACGCTGCGCAGCTTCATCGCCGCGGTGCCGAAGGAGCTGGAGGAGTCCGCCATGGTGGACGGCTGCACCCGCTCCCAGGCCTTCGTGAAGGTGATCTTCCCGCTGCTGGCCCCCGGTCTGATGTCGACCTCGCTGTTCGGCTTCATCACCGCGTGGAACGAGTTCCCGCTCGTCCTGATCCTCAACAAGGAGGAGGGCAAGACCCTCCCGCTCTGGCTCTCCTCCTTCAAGACGGCGTTCGGCAACGACTGGGGCGCCACGATGGCCGCGTCGACGATGTTCGCCATCCCCGTGCTGATCCTGTTCGTCTTCCTGCAGCGCAAGGCGGTCGGCGGACTGACCGACGGCGCCGTGAAGGGCTGAGAAACGTGAGCATCCTCGTCCCCGCCGTCCCGGACAGCGACCAGCTGCACCGCGACGCCATGACCGTCCTGCAGCCCGGCTTCGTCGGCACCGAGCCGCCGAAGTGGGTGCGCCGCCACCTCGCCGCCGGGCTCGGCTCGGTGGCCCTGTTCGACCGCAACGTGGTCGACCTCGACCAGCTCGCCGCGCTCACCTCGGCGCTGCGGGCGGAGAACCCCGACCTCCTCATCGCCATCGACGAGGAGAGCGGGGACGTCACCCGCCTGGAGGCCGGCTCCGGCTCCTCGTGGCCCGGCAACCTCGCGCTCGGCGCGATCGACGACCCGGCGCTGACCCGGGACGTCGCCCGCGAGCTCGGCCGGGCGCTGGCCGCGGCCGGCGTCAACTACAACTGGGCGCCCACCGCGGACGTCAACTCCAACCCGCGCAACCCGGTGATCGGCGTCCGCTCCTTCGGCGCCGACCCGGAGCTGTGCGCCCGGCACACCGCCGCCTGGGTGGAGGGCCTGCAGTCGGCCGGCGTGGCCGCCTGCTCCAAGCACTTCCCCGGCCACGGCGACACCGCGGTCGACTCGCACCACGGCCTGCCGGTCATCGACGTCGACCTGGACGTGCTGCGGGCCCGTGACCTGATCCCGTTCCAGGCGGCGATCGCGGCCGGCACCAAGGCCGTGATGACCGCGCACATCATGATCCCGGCGCTCGACCCCGAGCTGCCGGCCACCCTGAGCCCGACCGTGCTGCGCGACCTGCTGCGCGCGGCCCCGGCCGACGGCGGCCTCGGCTACCAGGGCCTGATCGTCAGCGACGCCATCGAGATGGGCGCCATCGCCGACACCTTCGGGATGGGCCGGGGCACCGTGCTGGCGCTGGCGGCCGGTGCGGACGCGATCTGCGTCGGCGGCGGGCTGGCCGACGAGGAGACCGTGCTGATGCTGCGCGACGCCATCGTGGCGGGCGTGCGGTCCGGCGCGCTGGCCGAGGACCGGCTGGCGGACGCCGCCGCCCGGGTCCGCGCGCTGGGCACCTGGGGCCGGATCTCGGCTCAGGGCGAGCGGCCGGAGCCGGACCTCGCGGTGGGCCTGCGGGCCGCCCGCCGGGCGCTGAAGGTGGTCCGCGCGCCGGGCCGCGAGGTGCTGCCGGTGACGGAACGGCCGTTCGTGGCCTCGTTCTCGGACGAGCCGAACATCGCGGTCGGCGACGTCACCCCGTGGGGCGTGGCCGGCATGCTGGCCGACCGCTTCCCCGGTACCCGCACCCGGGAGGTCTCGGCCGTCGACGCCGCCCCCGGGCGGCTGGACGCGCTGGTCGCCGAGCTGGTGGCGGGCGCCGAGGGCCGCCGGCTGGTGCTGGTGGTCCGGGACGCGCACCGGCACGGCTGGATGTCCGCCGCGCTGGGCCGCCTGGTCGCGGCCCGGCCGGACGCCATGGTGGTCGAGATGGGGCTGCCGCAGTCCGAGCCGGTCGGTGCGCTGCACGTCGCCACCCACGGCGCCGCCCGAGTGTGCGGGCTGGCGGCCGTCGAGGTGCTCACCGGGCAGCCGGGAGCGATCGGCTGAGAACGCGTCAGGACGTCACCCGGCCGTGCCGGGGGCGTCCGCCCACGGGCCCGTCATGCGCATGTCGCATGGCGGGCCCGTCCCGTTTCCCCCTGCTTCCACCTGTGGACTCCCCGGGTGACGGTGTTCCCTCAAGCAGGCCTTAAATCCGCCTTAAGTCCCACTTAGGGTGACGGCCCGGCGACTGATCGCCACGCGGTACAACGGCTCTGCAACGGCCTTGGCGGAAGGGCCATTTGGCCGTTGACACCGCCATTGGTCTAGGCCAGAGTCCAGTCATCCGGTTCGAATTTCAACCTCACCGGATGTGGTATCGGCCCTCCCCGAAGCTCCTCGCCCTGCCCGGATCCTCCGCTGCGGGCGCCATCACGCTGCCGGCGGGCAACACGGCTCTAACACCCTCGGAGGATGGCGTGACGAAGCGTCAGCTCATGTCCACGTTCGGCATCATGGCACTGGCGGTCGGGCTGACGGCCTGCTCCTCGTCCGGTTCCCCGTCGGCGGACGGCGAGGGCGCCTCCACCGGCGCGAAGACCGCGAGCGGCACCGTCACCGTCTGGCTGATGGACGACGCCCAGAAGAACTGGCCGGACCTCGTCCAGCGGGTCAACGACGAGTTCGCGGCGCGGTACCCGAACGTCACCCTCAAGCTCTCGTACCAGGGCTGGGCGGACAAGGTCTCGAAGTTCGACAAGGCGCTCGCCGACGGCAGCGCCCCCGACGTCGTCGAACTGGGCAACACCGAGACCATGAAGTACGTGCTCTCCGGCGCCCTGGCGGCCGTCGACCGGACCACCTTCGACAACTCCGACAGCTGGATCAAGGCGCTCGCCAACACCTGCACCTACCAGGACAAGCTCTGGTGCGTGCCGTACTACGCCGGCGCCCGGGTCGCCATCTACAACTCCGCCGCCTTCCAGCAGGCCACCGGCAGCGCGGAGTTCCCCAAGACCGAGACCGAGCTGACGGCCGCGCTGGACAAGGTCGCCGACCGGAACAAGGCCGACCGGACCTTCTCCCCGCTCTACCTGCCCGGCCCGTACTGGTACGCCGCGATGAGCTACGTGGCGGCGTTCGGCGGCAGCATCGCCAAGTTCGACAGCTCCGGCAACTGGCACGGCACCCTGCACGACGCCAAGTCCCAGCAGGGCATCAGCCACTTCATCGACCTGGTCCGCAAGTACAACAAGGGCGACCTGTCGGTGAACGAGCAGAACCAGTTCGAGTCGATGGCCCGCGGGCACGCGGCGTCCTTCTACGGCAACGGCTTCGAGTCGGCCAGCGTGTTCGCGCCGGTCACCGGCGACCCGAGCCTCAAGGACGCGGTCAAGGTGGCCACCATGCCCGGCCCGGACGGCAAGCCGCTGCCCACTTTCATCGGCGGCTCGGACCTCGCGGTCACCGCCAAGTCCGCGCAGGTCGCGCTCGCCACCGACTGGGTGCGGATGTTCACCAGCACCAAGTCCCAGCAGGCGCTGGCCGACAAGGACATCCTGCCGAACAACCTCACCCAGCTGAACCCGCTGAAGAACAAGCCCACCACCGCGGCCGCGGCCAACGCGGTGCCGGACGCCTGGTTCACGCCGCTGGCCCCGGGGTGGGGCGCGGTCGAGAAGCAGAAGATCCTGCCCGACATGCTGACCTCGATCCTCAAGGGCAAGTCGGTGGACCAGGCCACCAAGGACGCCGACGCCGCGATCGACCAGCTGATCAACAACCCCTCCTGACGCCCCGGCCGCCGTCCGGGCGCCCCTCCACCCGCCCCGGGGGAGGGGCGCTCGCGCGTGCCCGGCGGGGGCGGCCACCGTAGGATTGCCGCAGGAATCACCACCGCAGCGAGTGTGCGGACTCGCCGCCGTAGAGGGTCCCCGTCGGGCGACTGCCCGGTCGGGGTCGAACCATCTCATCGGAGGCACATCCAGATGTCCGACACGCAGACTGTCCCCGGCCGGATCATGGCGGCGGAGATGGCCGAGCAGCCGGCCGTCCTCCAGCGCATCCTCGACGAGGGCGCCCCGAAGATCCGCGAGATCGCGGCCGAGATCGCCGCCCGCAACCCGCGCTTCGTCCTGCTGACCGCGCGCGGCACGTCCGACAACGCGGCCCTGTACGCCAAGTACCTGATCGAGATCCTGCTCGGCAAGCCGGCCGGCCTCACCTCGATGTCCACCACCACCGCGTACGGTGCCCGGCCCGACCTCACCGACGTGCTGGTGATCACCGTCAGCCAGTCCGGCGGCTCGCCGGACCTGGTGGCCTCCACCAAGGCCGCCCGCGAGGCCGGCGCGATCACGCTGGCGGTCACCAACAACGCCGCCTCGCCGCTCGCCGAGGTGTCCGAGTTCCACATCGACGTGCTGGCCGGCCCGGAGAAGGCGCTGCCCGCCACCAAGACCTACACCGCCGAGCTGCTGGCGCTCTACCTGCTGGTCGAGGGGCTGCGCGGCGGCGACTCCTCGGCCGCCGAGGAGCTGCCCGCGCTGGCCGCCGGCGTGCTGGCCCGGCAGGCCGAGGTGAAGGCGCTGGCCGAGCGCTACCGCTTCGCCCAGCGCCTGGTCATCACCTCGCGCGGCTACGGCTACCCGACCGCCCGCGAGGCGGCGCTGAAGCTGATGGAGACCACCTACATCCCGGCCTCCCCGTTCTCCGGAGCCGACCTGCTGCACGGCCCGCTGGCCATGGTGGACAACGTCTCGCCGGTCATCGCGATCGTCCCGGACGGCAAGGGCGGCGAGGCCCTGCAGCCGGTGCTGGACCGCCTGCGCGGCCGCGGCGCGGACCTCGTCGTGATCGGCCAGCGGCCGCAGGTGGACGCCGCCTCCGCGGGTTTCGCGCTGCCCTCCGGGGTGCCGGAGGAGGTCCAGCCGATCCTGGAGATCCTGCCGCTGCAGCTGCTGGCGTACGAGGTCACCATCGCCCGCGGCCAGGACCCGGACGCCCCGCGCGCCCTGGCCAAGGTCACCGAGACGCACTGACCGGCGCCGGCCGGCACCGGCCGTACTGACCGGCGCCGAACGGCTCGGGCCCCGTCCACAGCCTGTGGACGGGGCCCGAGCCGTTCGAGCGGCGGAGCGGGGCTCCGGCGGGGGAGTCCCGCTCCGCCGCACCCGGGGGCGGCCGGAAAGCACTACGGGCCACGGCGCCGACACGGGACCCTCAACCCGTGCGGCACCGCAGCCCGGAGCTGTCGTCGGTCGCCGGGGTCGATCGAGAACTGTGCGGGGTCCTCGCTCGGCGGCGTCCGACCGAGGAAAGGCCTCGCGCGGTCAGGGCAGTTGCGCGGTGGGCCTCTCCTTGGTGCTCATTCATTGTGGACTAGACCAATCTCGGTTGTCCAGGCCTCCCCGAAAATTGGTCTGGACAACTCGGGTCGACCGGTTCCGCCGCAGGCCGGCCGCGCGACACGGCCCCGGTCCGCCCCCGGTCCGCCTCCCGGTCCGCCGCGCCCAGCCCGCACCCGCGGCGATACGCTCGCCATGTGCCCTCGCTGAACGAACTCGTCCGCCGCCACACCACCCTCACCGGGGCCGACGTGGAATGGCTCCACATGCTGGTCTCGGAGTGGCAGCTGCTCTCCGACCTCTCCTTCGCCGACCTCGTCCTGTGGATCCCCACCTGGGACGGCATCCGCTACGTCTCGGTGGCGCAGATGCGGCCCAACACCGGGCCCACCTCCTACCAGGACGACATGGTCGGCCACCTCGTCCCGCGCGGCCGCCGCCCGCTCCTGGACGCCGCCTTCGACGAGGGCCGGATCGTGCGCGAGGGCGACCCCGAGTGGCGCGAGGAGGTGCCGGTGAGGGTGGAGTCCATCCCGGTCCGGCGCGAGGGCAAGGTGCTCGGGGTGATCGCCCGCAACACCAACCTGCTCACCGTCCGCACCCCCAGCCGGCTGGAGCTCACCTACCTCCAGAGCGCCTCCGACCTGGCCCAGATGATCGCGGCCGGCGCCTTCCCGTTCCCCGGCATCGAGCAGGCCGACATGGACGCCGCGCCGCGGGTCGGCGACGGCCTGATCCGCCTGGACGCGGACGGCATCGTCACCTACGCCAGCCCCAACGCCCTCTCCGCCTACCACCGCCTGGGGCTGACCACCGACCTCGTCGGCAGCCATCTCGGCCGGGCCACCGCCGACCTCGTCCCGCCCTCCCGGGCGGCCGTGCACGAGGCGCTGGTGAAGCTGGCGAGCGGCTGGGCGCCGCGGCAGACCGAGGTGGAGGCGCAGGGCGGAGTGGTGACGGTGCGGGCGATCCCGCTCAAGCCGAAGGGCACCCTCACCGGATCGCTGGTGCTCTGTCGGGACGTCACCGAGCTGCGGCGCCGCGACCGCGAGCTGATGACCAAGGACGCCACCATCCGGGAGATCCACCACCGGGTGAAGAACAACCTGCAGACCGTCGCGGCGCTGCTGCGCCTGCAGTCCCGCCGGATGGAGTCGGAGGCCGGCCGGGCCGCGCTGGACGAGGCGGTGCGCCGGGTCGGCTCGATCGCGATCGTGCACGAGACGCTCTCCCAGGCGCTGGACGAGCAGGTGGCCTTCGACGAGATCGCCGACCGGGTGCTGGCGATGGCGATGGAGCTGTCCCAGGACGGACGGGTCGCCACCCGCCGCAGCGGCAGCTTCGGCATCCTGTCCGCGGAGGTCGCCACCCCGTTGTCGATGGTGCTGACCGAGCTGCTGCAGAACGCGCTGGAGCACGCCTTCGGCCCGACCGCCTCCGGGAACCTGGAGGTGAGCGCACTGCGCGGACGGGCCCCGGCGACGGGGATGGGCTGGTCGGACAGCTGGAACGGCGGCGCCCGGCCGGAGGAGTACCTGCTGATCACCGTGCAGGACGACGGCCGCGGCATGCCCGAGGGGTTCGACCCGAAGACGGCAGGCAACCTCGGCCTGCAGATCGTCCGCACGCTGGCGACCGGTGAGCTGGGCGGCACCTTCGACATGGTGGCCGGACCGAACGGCGGCACCAAGGTGATCCTGGAGATCCCGGTCCGCTGACCGGCCGTCCCGACCTCCGCGTTCCGGCTGCCGCGTTCCGGCTGCCGCGTCCGGCCGGTGCACTCCGGCCGGTGCACTCCGGCCGGCGCACCCGGGCCGATGTGCTCCGGCCGGCGGGTTCAGGCCGCCACGGGTCGGTGCGTCGGGGAGTGCGGCGGGGGCGCGCATCCGGCCCGGGCGCCGGGTCCGCACCCCACGCGCCCCGGGACGGCGCACCCGTCCGGGTGCGGAAACAGAAACGAGGCCCTGTCGACCGGGGGGGGTGGGTCGACAGGGCCTCTCAACCCGTTCCGGCCGTCGGGGGGAGTCGGCCGGAACGGGGGCTCTGGGTAGCGACACCTCGCCGGTGCGTTGCACACGGTGAGCGCCACAGCTCCACAATATTGCTCTAAGTGAACAGTATCAAGTGTCTGGGGCGGTCCGGTGTCGCGGGACCTCGCGAGGCAAGGTCCTTTGTGCGGAAGGCTTCACCAGGAGGTGCAGGGAAGCCTTTGATCATGTGTCGATCGGTGCTGCGGTTACCGCTGGTACTACGGCGTGTGATCAGGCGGTGCGGGCGCGGTTGCGGGCGGCACGGCGCTTCATCGCGCGACGCTCGTCCTCGCTCATGCCGCCCCAGACGCCGGCGTCCTGGCCGGTCTCAAGAGCCCACTGCAGGCACTGCTCCATGACCGGACAGCGGCGGCACACGGCCTTGGCTTCCTCGATCTGCAGCAGAGCAGGACCGGTGTTCCCGATCGGGAAGAACAGCTCCGGGTCCTCTTCGCGGCAGACAGCGCGGTGGCGCCAGTCCATGGTCGTCCAACTCCTCCTGCCGGCGGGGGTCACCCGATCGGCATAATCGATGGCTTGTGAATGTGAACGCTTTCACGAATCCCGCAACAGCAAAAGAGACCAAAGGCCCGCCGGGGCCCGGGTGGTCTGTGCTGGGGAGGGATTCGGCGATTCGAGGGACGCCCCGCGGTCGACACCCGCCAGGATCTGAGGTTGCCGTCGCTGCGATGTGTCCCGAACGCCATGTAGAGGTTCGCAAACCTCGGGCCCGGATACAACCCCCTTCAGGGAGGAATTTTTGATTCTTCGGTGTCGCCTAGCTCACAGCCAGTACTTCTATGGAGTGAAGGGGGCTTGTGCGTTCGAGAAGAAGGGTGAACCCCCCTTCCAGTCACACAATCACACGCAGTGCCCGCCGAACGCCTGTGAAACTGACGCGCCTCCTGTCTCCAAGATGGTCGCCGTCGACCTGGAACGGGGCGGGTTCCTCTGAAACCAAGGTGAAGTGTCTGACGTCGTGATAGGAGACGACGTGCTTGCCGGTGGGGCCCACCGGCGGTGCGCCGTCGCTCGAAGGCGCGTACGACCGCAGGATCTGACGGATCGTTCGAGCCGTACCGAACGCCGTCATCCGGGTGATGCCGAAGACGTCGAGATCCGTGTCGAAGGAGGCGAGCGGTGAGGGGTACACCGGTCGGTTGCCCAGGAACGTCCACGGGGAGGTGTTGCTGACTATGGCCAGCACCAGGCCCGGCACGCCCTGGTGGCCCGGGAGTTCCAGGGTCACCGGGCCGGAACGGCGCTGCTCACGCTGGGTGACGTAGTGCCGGAGCGCCTGCCCGACGTAGAGCGCGTGGGTGGACTTGCGCCCCGCCCTGCGCTGCTCCTCCACCCGGCCGACCACCCCCGCGTCGAAGCCGAGGCCGGCGGTGAAGGTGAACCAGCGGTCCGGCAGCCCTTCGGTCATCGCCTTGCCCAGCCCGATCGGCCGCTCGCTGCCCTGGTCCAGCGCGTTCAGCAGGGCGCCGGTGGCCTCCACCGGGTCGTTCGGCAGCCCCAGTGCCCGGGCGAACACGTTGGTCGAACCGCCCGGCACCACGGCCAGTCGCGGGACCTTCTCGCCCGGGCCGTGCGCCAGCAGCCCGTTCACCACCTCGTTGACGGTGCCGTCACCGCCGAGCGCGACCACCAGGTCGACCGTGCCGTCCTCCGTCGCCTCGCGGGCCAGGTCGCGCGCGTGGCCCCGGTACTGCGTCTCCGCGACCTCCAGCTTGAGGTCGCTGCGCAGCGCGTGGATCAGCACGTCCCTGGTCCGGCCACTGGTGGTGGTGGCCTTGTGGTTCACGACCAGGAGAGCGCGCATGGGGAAAGCCTACGGGTCGGTACGGGCCGACCGGCGGCTACCCTGCTGGAGTGACCGCAGAATCCTCCGCACCCGTACCCTCGGCGGGCCCGGCCCGCCCCGCGCCGCTGACCGTGGGCGCCGCCATCACCGCCCTGGAGGGCGCCGCGCTGGCCGTCGTCGGCGTCTGGGACATGGTCTCGGCGCTGTCCGGGCAGTCCAAGCAGCTGGCCCTGAACGAGTTCGGCGGCCTGGTCATCGTGCTGCTCGGGGTGCTGCCGATACTGGCCGCCCGGGCGCTGCTCAAGGAGCGCCGCTGGGGCCGGAGCCCCGCGGTGCTGACCAACTCGATCTGCCTGCCGGTCGGCTACTACATGCTGCAGAGCGGTGGCGCGATGATCGCCGTCGGCGTGCTGGTGGGTCTGCTCGGTCTGGTCGGCATCGGCTCGCTGCTGAACCCGAAGGCGACGGCGGCCCTGTACGCGCCGCACGAGGGCTGAGCGTCAGGGCCGTCACGGCCGTCGGGGGGTCGGCCGCCGTCTCCGGCGGCCGACCGTCCTACTCCTCCACGAGGAGCTTCTCCCGCAGCTGCGCCAGGGTCCGGGCCAGCAGCCGGGACACGTGCATCTGGGAGATCCCCACCTCGGCGGCGATCTGCGACTGCGTCATGTTCCGGAAGAACCGCAGCACCAGGATCTTCTGCTCCCGGGGCGGCAGTTGGGCCAGCAGCGGCTTGAGCGACTCGCGGTACTCGACGCCCTCCAGGGCCTCGTCGGTGGCGCCCAGGGTGTCCGCCACGGCCGGCGACTCGTCGTCGCTGTCCGGGACGTCCAGGGACAGCGTGGAGTACGCGTTGGCGGACTCCAGACCCTCCAGGACGTCCTCCTCGGAGATGCCCAGGTGCTCGGCGAGCTCGTGCACCGTGGGGGAGCGGCCGTGCCGCTGGGAGAGCTCGCTGGTCGCCGTGGTGAGCGACAGCCGCAGCTCCTGCAGCCGGCGCGGCACCCGGACCGCCCAGCCCTTGTCGCGGAAGTGCCGCTTGATCTCGCCGACGATGGTCGGCGTCGCGTAGGTGGAGAACTCGACCCCGCGCTCGTGGTCGAAGCGGTCCACCGACTTGATCAGGCCGATGGTGGCGACCTGGGTGAGGTCGTCCAGCGGCTCGCCCCGGTTGCGGAACCGCCGGGCCAGGTGCTCGACCAGCGGGATGTGCATCCGCACCAGCTGGTTGCGCAGCTCGACGCGCTCCGGGGAGCCCTCGGGCAGCGCCGACAGCCGGACGAACAGCGCGCGGGCCGCCTCCCGGTCCGGCGCGCCCGTGCGGTGCGGGCCCTGGGTGGGCACCGCGCCCCGCAGGTCCCCCGCCTCGTCCGCCGGCTCGGGCGGGGTCGGCGAGGCGGGCGTCGGATCAGACGTCGGCTCGGTCGGGTGGCTCATCCGGTGGGCGTCCTTCGGGTGCGCATCGTCGTTGGCGGCGAGGCCGGGAACGCTCGCCTGGGTCGGTACGGCAGGGCCCGCCGTCGCGAGGCCGGTACGGTCCAGATCACTCACGGCCATTCCCCCGTTCCGTTCCGGGAGCACCGGGGCCCGTTGGCCCCGGCATCTTCTCGTTGGTCGTACCGCTGGGGGGCGGTACCGGGCGCCGCCCGCCCGGCCCCGGATCGGGGGCGGACGGACGGCCCTTCGCGCGGTGCTGCTCGACGCCCGTCTAGTGGGCGGCGGGGCCGCCGCGCTTCTTGTGCAGGCTGATCGACACGGTCTTGTCCTCGGCGACCGAGGAGTCCACCTCGCCGGCCAGTGCGGAGAGCACCGTCCAGGCGAAGGTGTCGCGTTCGGGCGCCTTGCCGTCCGTGGTCGGGGCGGCGACCGTCACCTTCAGCGAGTCGCCGACCAGCCGGAACTCGCAGGACAGGACGGAACCGGGCACCGCCTGCTGGAGCAGGATGGCGCAGGCCTCGTCGACCGCGATCCGAAGATCCTCGATCTCGTCGAGGGTGAAGTCGAGCCGCGCCGCCAGGCCGGCCGTCGCTGTTCGCAGGACCGAGAGGTAGGCCCCTGCCGCGGGCAGCCGGACCTCCACGAAGTCCTGCACTCCGGGCTCGCCGTCGATCTGGGACACCCTCACCTCCTGGGTGACGCGCTGTGCTTCCGGGCCGGTGGCCGCGGCACTGTCTGTTGCTTGGCTCAACTGCTTCGCCCCAACTGTCCAGAGGGGTGGTGCGGTACGTACCGGTCATACCCCTCGCAGGGCGGCCGGACGCCGCGTATCCGCCTGAGACCTTACCGCTTTCCGCACGCCGTCCGGGGCTCGGGAGTCACTCATGGTAAGCCATCGCGACGCAGGGTGGCAGGGGTTCGGGCGGACCGTTCAGCGGCTCCCGGCGGCGGTGAGCGCCTCGCCGGTGAGCCGGAAGATGCTCCAGTCGTCCATCGGGACGGCGCCGAGCGACTTGTAGAAGTTGATCGAGGGCTCGTTCCAGTCGAGGACCGACCACTCCATCCGCGCATAGCCGCGCTCGACGGCGATCCGCGCCAGCTCCAGCAGCAGGGCCTTGCCGTGGCCGCCGCCGCGGGCCTCCGGGCGGACGTAGAGGTCCTCCAGGTAGATCCCGTGGGTGCCGCGCCAGGTCGAGAAGTTGAGGAACCAGACGGCGAAGCCGACCGGCTCGCCGGTGGCCTCGTCCTCGGCGACCAGGCCGAAGAGCGCGGGACTGGCACCGAACAGAGCGTCGTGCAGCTGCTCCTCGGTGGCCACCGCCGCGTGCGGTTCCTTCTCGTACTCGGCGAGTTCGCGGACCATGGCGTGGATGACGGGGACGTCGGTGGCGACGGCGGTGCGGATCATGCCGACGAGCCTACTGGGCGGGCCCGGTCTCGTCCCAGGCCTGGATCGAGGTCTGGTCGACGATCCTGCCGTCCCGCAGGTCGGCCATGGAGGCCATCAGCACCCGCACGCCGTCGGGGTAGCGGCAGGACTCCATGAAGGCGACGTGCTCGCCCTGGACCACCACCTGTTCGAGGGTGTGGGTGGGCTCGCGGCTGTAGACCTCGTTCAGCATGGCGGCGATCTCGTCCCGCCCGTGCATCACCAGGGGGTGGCTGGGCTGGGTCTTGCGGTCGACCACGCGCAGTTCCGCGTCGTCCGCGTACAGGGCCAGCAGGGCCGCGGGGTCGCTGCGCTCGATGCCCTCGCGCAGCGCACGGGTGTCGAAGGCGGACGGCGCCGCCATGGTGGTCATGATCTCGCTCCTCCGGTCGGGTCCGTCGGCTCGCACCTCCGAGCGTACGCCCGGCGGGCCGGGCCGGCGGGCCCGCCGGGGGAGCGGGATCCGGGCCGGTCAGCGGGCGGGGACGGTGCGCAGGTAGGCGGCCAGTGCGGTGATCGCGGCCGGGTTGCGCGGGCTCTCCACCAGGTCGACGTAGTCCAGGACGAAGATCCGGTCGTTCCGGACCGCCGAGACGCCGGCGAGCGGCGGGAAGGACTTCAGGAAGGCGCGCTTGGCCTCGGCGCCGGTCTCCCCGTAGTTGTTGATCACGATCACCTCGGGGTCGCGCTCGACGACGCTCTCCCATCCGACGGTGGTCCAGCTGTCGGCGAGGTCGCCCGTCACGTTGGTCCCGCCGGCCCTGGCGATGATCTCCTGGGGCGCGGCGAACCTTCCGGCGGTGTACGGCTTGTCCTTCCCGCTGTCGTACAGGAAGACGGACGGCCGGTGCGCGGGCTCCGGGACGGCGGCCACCTGCGCCCGGAAGTCGGCGATCAGCCGGTCGGCGCGGTCCCGGACGTCGAAGACCTCGCCCAGGTTGGCCAGGTCGGTGTAGAGCGCGTCCAGCGGGGACATCACCCCGCGCTCGGGGCCCCGGCCGCTGCGGCAGGACTCGCTGAGCACGTACGAGCCGATGCCGAGGTCCTTCAGCGCCTGCGGGGTGAAGCCGCTCCCCTCGTCGAAGCCGTAGTGCCAGCCCGCGAAGACCAGGTCGGCCCGGGCGTCCAGCACGATCTCCTTGGTGATCTCCTTCCTGGAGAGCCACGCGGTCCGCTGGTAGCCGTCCTTCCAGGCGACCTGGTCGACCCGGCCCTTGTCGTCGGGCATCACGTAGCCGGCCATCCGGTCGGCGAGGCCGAGGGCGAGCATCAGCTCGGTGATGCCGACGTCGTTGGTGACCGCCCGGGCGGGCTTGCGGTCGAAGGTGAGCGCGGTGCCGCAGTTCTGCACGGTCACCGGGTAGTGGGCGGAGCCGGCGGTGGCGTCGCCGGGGGCGATCTCCGCGCCGCAGGCGGTGAGTCCGAGGGCGAGCAGGGCGGCGGAGGCAACGGCCTTGGTGCGCAAGCGGGTTCCTAGCGGGTGGGGTGGACACGGTCGAAGAGCAGATGGAGGGCGCCGGTCACCGGGTGCCGGACGGGGGTGGCCCGGACGCCGAACACCTCGGCCAGCAGGTCGGGCCGGAGCACCTCGGCGGGCGGCCCGGAGGCGACGATCCGGCCGGCCCGCAGCACGTACAGCAGGTCGCAGTGGCCGGCCGCCAGGTTGAGGTCGTGCAGGGCGGTGAGCACCGTAGGCCCGGCCTCCCGGACCAGCGCCAGCACGTCCAACTGGTGGGCGATGTCCAGATGGTTGGTGGGTTCGTCGAGCACCAGCAGCCGCGGGTCCTGGACCAGTGCGCGGGCGATCAGCACCCGCTGCTTCTCGCCGCCGGACAGGCTCGGGAAGCCCCGTCCGGCCAGGTGCTCGGCGCCGACCCGGCGCAGCGCCCGGGCGCAGCGCGCGCGGTCGTCCGGGCCCGGCCCGCCCAGCCCGCTCCGGTGCGGCAGCCGGCCCATCGCGACCACCTCGGCGACGGTGAAGTCGAACTCGGCGGAGTGCTCCTGCGGCAGCGCGGCCACCCGCCGGGCGGCCTCGCGGGCGGGGAGCGCGTGCAGCTCGGCGCCGTCCAGCAGGACGGCCCCGGCGGCGGGCCGCAGCGCCCGGTAGACGCAGCGCAGCAGGGTCGACTTGCCGCTGCCGTTCGGCCCGACCAGACCGACCACCTGTCCGGCGGCGGCCTCCAGCACGACGTCGTGGACCAGCCGGGCACCGGCCAGGTCGACCGAGACCCGGTCGAGGGAGAGGTCCATCAGCGCCCCCCGAGGGCGTGGCCGCGGCGGCGCATCAGGAACAGGAAGCAGGGCACGCCGAGCACCGCGGTGCCGACCCCGACGGGCAGTTCGGCGGGCGCCAGCAGGGTCCGCGAGACGATGTCCACCCAGACCAGCAGCAGCGCACCCGCCACCGGCGCGACCAGCAGCACCCGGCGGTGGCCGGCCCCGACCAGCATCCGGGCCAGGTGCGGGACCATCAGCCCGACGAAGCCGATCGCCCCGCTGACCGCGACCACCGTGCCGGTGACGGCGGCGGTCACCACGAACAGCTCGCGGCGCAGCCGGTCCGGGTCCACGCCGAGCGAGGCGGCCGTCTCGTCACCCATGGCGAGCGCGTCCAGCCGGCCCGCGGAGCAGTGCAGGTGGACCAGGCCGGCGAGCACGGTGGCGGCGACGATCGGGACGGAGCCCCAGGTGGCGCCGCCGAGGTTGCCGAGCAGCCACATCATGGCGTCCCGGGCGGCCTCGCCGCGGGCGGCGGCGAAGACCATCAGCGCGGTGGCGGCGGAGAAGCCGTAGGAGAGCGCGGTGCCGGTGAGCACCAGGCGCAGCGGGGTGAGTCCGTGGGCGGTCCGGGCGGCCAGGTAGACCAGCACCATGGCGAGCAGCGCGGTGCCGAAGGCGGAGGCCGAGATCGCCCACACCCCGAGCGAGGCGAAGGCGCCCAGCAGCAGGACGGCGTTGGCGCCGACGGCCGCGCCGGAGGAGATCCCGAGCACGAACGGATCGGCCAGCGCGTTGCGCACCAGGGCCTGCACGGCGACCCCGGTGGCGGCGAGCCCGGCGCCGACCACCGCGGCCAGCACGGTGCGCGGCAGCCGGATCTCCCAGACGATGGCGTACGCGGCGGCCTCGTCGGCCTCCAGTCGACCGCCCGTCAGCCCGGCGGCGAGCAGCCGCAGCACCCGGGCCGGGCCGAGGCCGGCGGCGCCCAGCGCGACCCCGCAGACCAGCGAGAGCAGCAGGGCGACGGCCAGGCCGAGGGCGAGGGGCGGGGCGGGTATCCGCCGGGCGGGCGGCGCGGCCGCGGCGCCGCTCACGTGCCGGCCCCGCCGGGCCGCACACGGGCGTGGGCCCGCGCGCACCTGTTGACGGTCCGTTCGCTGCGCTCGTTCACCGGGGTTGTGCGCCTTGCCTCGGGCCGCGGGCGCGCGGGGGCGGGCGCCGGGCGGGCGCGGGCCCGTGCGGCGCCGTCCCCTCGCAGTCCACGGCGAGTTGTCGGGAGGTCAGCGGCCGGGGGCGATCGGGCTGGCGCGGCCGTGCGGGCCGCGCTCACCGTTGCGGGTCAGCGCCGGACTCACACCGGACTTCCCCCTCGGACGCCCTGGCAGCATAACAGCCACTCAGGCTAGGCAACCCTTACCGGGGTGGGTCCCGGCCGGGTCGGCCGTGGACGCACGACCGCCCCCGTCCGGCGGTGCGGACGGGGGCGGTCGGGTGGCGACGCGTCAGGCTCAGGCCTGCTTGGTCTCCCAGAAGATCTTGTCGACCTCGGCGATCAGGTCCAGCAGGGCCTGGCCGGTGGCCGGGTCGGTGGACGCCTTGGCGGCCGAGGCGGCCTTCAGGGTGTCGTTGATCAGCGCGTGCAGCTGCGGGTACTTCTCGAAGTGCGGGGCCTTGAAGTAGTCGCTCCACAGCACCGAGATGTGGTGCTTGACGGCCTCGGCGCGCTGCTCCTTGATGATGACGGCGCGGGCGCGGAAGTGCGGGTCCTCGTTGGCCTGGTACTTCTCCTGGGTGGCCTTGACCGACTCGGCCTCGATCCGGGCCTGCGCCGGGTCGTACACGCCGCAGGGCAGGTCGCAGTGGGCGTGGGCGGTGGCGCGCGGTGCAAACAGACGAGAGAACATGGGAGTCCTTCCTTAGATCGTCTTCCCGCGCCCGAGATTACCCTTCCGCCCTGCGGGTTTCGCGATCGGGCGGTGGGCCTAGGGCAAAAGGCGGACCCGGAACCGGGGTAATCCGGACATCGAACGGGGTGACGATCCGTACGGCAGACTGGGACCGTTCGGTCGGGAGGAGGAGTCGTGGCGCGGAGCGCGGAAGCCGGGGGCGGCGCCCGGGGCGGCGGCGCGCTGCCGTTCGGGCTGGTCGACGTGGCCGGGCCCTCGATGGTCCCGACCCTGCGCGAGGGCGACCAGCTGCTGGTGCGCTACGGCGCGCCGATCCGCCCGGGCGCGGTGGTGCTCTTCCGGCACCCCTTCCAGCAGGACCTGCTGGTGGTCAAGCGGGCCGCCGAGCGCCGCCCGGCGGGCTGGTGGCTGCTGTCCGACAACCGGCCGGTGGACAGCGACAGCCGCAGCTACGGCCCGGTGCCGGACGAGCTGGTGCTCGGCCGGGTGCTGCTGCGGTTGCGCCCGCGCCCGGCCTGGCTGGCGCCCGGCCGCCGGCTGGAGCGGCTGCTGCTCGGCGGCCGGCTGGCCGCCGTCCCGGGCCTGGCCCGCCGGCTGGGCCTCTGGGTGGAGGACGTCCGCCCGCCGCAGCCGCGCTAGGGCCTGTTGCCCGGCGCCGCGGCCTCCGCCTCCTGGCGCTTGCGGGCCCGGTAGGCGGCGACGTTGGCGCGGGTCGCGCAGCGGTCCGAGCAGTAGCGGCGGGAGCGGTTGGTCGAGGTGTCCAGGTAGGCGTTGCGGCAGGGGGCGGCCTGGCAGATGCCGAGCCGGTCGGCGCCCAGCTCGGTCAGGTGCACGGCCAGGCCCATGCAGGCGACGGCGCTGAAGTGCGCGGTGGCGGTCGGCGAGTTGTCGGCGAGGTGCAGGTGCCAGCGGGGCCGGCCGGCGTCGTCCAGGTAGTCGTGCCCGGAGACCAGCGGGCTGACGGGGTACTCCATCAGCAGGCTGTTCAGCAGGTCGACGCCCCGGACCTCGTCGTTCTCGGCGGCGGCCTCGAAGACCCCGCGCAGTCTGGTCCGCACCGCCCGCAGCCGGGGCAGGTCGGACTCGTCGGCCAGCGCGGCGGCCCGCGAGGAGTCGGAGAACAGCTCGCGCACGGCCTCGACGGAGGTCAGCGAGTCGGTTCCGCGCTCGGGCTCCTCGGTGTTCACCAGCCGGACGGCGAGGTCGGCGTACGAGGCGAGCTCCACGGCGGTCCTTCCAGAAGTGTCGGTAACGGGCTGACTGCTTCCAGCCTATTACCCGAGTGGGGAAAACGTCGGCGCCCGGCAGGAGCAGCCTGCCGGGCGCCGACGGCACGGATCTACAGGACCTTGGAGAGGAAGGCCCTGGTGCGTTCGTGCTGCGGGTCGGTGAGCACGTCGCGGGGGGTCCCGGACTCGACGACGACGCCGCCGTCCATGAACACCAGCGCGTCGCCGACCTCGCGGGCGAAGCCCATCTCGTGGGTGACGACGATCATCGTCATCCCCTCCTCGGCCAGCCCGCGCATGACGTCCAGCACCTCGCCGACCAGCTCCGGGTCGAGCGCGGAGGTGGGCTCGTCGAAGAGCATCAGCTTCGGTTTCATGGCAAGTGCGCGGGCGATCGCCACGCGCTGCTGCTGGCCGCCGGAGAGCTGCGACGGGTAGTTCTTCGCCTTGTCGGACAGGCCGACCCGCTCCAGCAGGGCCATCCCGCGCTCGCGGGCGTCGGCCTTGGACTCGCCCTTCACCTGGACCGGCGCCTCGATGACGTTCTCTATGGCGGTCATGTGCGGGAACAGGTTGAAGCGCTGGAACACCATGCCGATGTCGCGCCGCTTGAGCGCGACCTCGCGGTCCTTGAGCTCGTAGAGCTTGTCGCCCTTGCGCCGGTAGCCGACCAGCTCGCCGTCGACGGACAGCAGTCCGCCGTTGATCTTCTCCAGGTGGTTGATGCACCGGAGGAAGGTCGACTTGCCGGAGCCCGACGGGCCGATGAGGCAGAACACCTCGCGGGGCTTGACCTCCAGGTCGATGCCCTTGAGCACCTCGACCAGGCCGTACGACTTGCGCACGCCCTCGGCCTTGACCATCGGCTCGCCCGGTGCGGCGTCCTGCGGCTGCTTGGTCAGATCGGTCATGCGTGACCACCTCCCTCGAGCCCCGGGACGACGTCGTGCTCGGTCTTCGGCGCGGGCTTGCCGCGGAAGAGGCCGCGCACGCGCTGGAGCGGGGTCGGCGGCAGCGTCCTGCTGGTACCCCGAGCGTAGTACCGCTCGACGTAGTACTGCCCGACGGTCAGCACGGAGGTCAGGAAGAGGTACCAGAGGCTGACGGTGATCAGCAGCGGGATGGTCTGGAAGGTGCGCGAGTAGATGTTCTGCCCGGCGCGGAACAGCTCCTCCAGCGCGATGACGCTGACCAGCGAGGTGGTCTTGAGCATCGAGATGGTCTCGTTGCCGGTCGGCGGGATGATCACCCGCATGGCCTGCGGCAGGACGATCCGGCGCATGGTCGCGAACCGGCTCATGCCGAGCGCGTGGGCCGCCTCGGTCTGCCCCTCGTCCACCGACTGGATGCCGCCGCGGACGATCTCCGCCATGTACGCGGCCTCGTTGAGGCCGAGGCCGAGCAGCGCCGCGGTGAAGACCGGGATCAGCGTGTTGGTCGACTCGGACCAGAACTCCGGGCCGAACGGGATGCCGATCGACAGCTTGGGCCAGAGCGCGCCCATGAAGTTCCAGAAGACCAGCTGGACCAGGACGGGGGTGCCGCGGAAGACCCAGATGTAGAACCACGCGGTGCCGGACAGCAGGGGGTTCGGCGACAGCCGCATCACCGCGAGGATGATGCCGCCGGCGACGCCCATCACCATGGACAGCGCGGTCAGTTCGAGGGTGACGCCCAGGCCGTGCAGGATGCTGGAGTCGAAGAGGTAGGTGTTGACGACGTCCCACTGGAAGGCGGGATTGAAGATCAGGGCGTGGAGCATCATGGCCGCGAGGACCGCGACGACGACGGCTCCGGCCCACCGGCCGGGGTGGCGGACCGGGACGGCCTTGAAGGTTTCGGGCCGTCCCGGGTGCGCCGTCCCCTGATCGGAATGGTTCACAGTGGCCTCAGGGGGGTGGGGAACTGGCGGAGGGTCAGCTGGTGGCGCCGTTGATCTGGGACTGGGTGATCGCGCCCGCCTGGACGCCCCACTTCTCGAGGATCTGCTTGTAGGTGCCGTCGTCCATCAGCGACTGGACGGCGCCCTGGACGGGCTTGGCGAGCGCGGAGCCCTTGGTCAGGACGATGCCGTACGGGGCCTTGCCCTCGACGGTGCCGAGCTGCTCCAGCTGGCCGTTGGTCTGCTTGATGGCGTAGTCGACGACCGGGGAGTCGGCCAGCATGACCTGGTCGCGGCCGGAGACCACGGCCTGGGTCACGTCGGTCTGCAGGTCGAACTTGTCGCCGTCGTTGGGCACCGGGGGCTTGCCGGCCTTGACGCACGCCGGGTTGATGACGTCCTTGATCTGGTCGGCCTGGGTGGTGCCGGTCTGGACGGCGACCTTCTTGCCGCAGAGGTCGTTGGCGTCGATCTTGTCCGGGTTGCCCTTCTTGACCGCCGCGCTGGTGCCCGCCGAGAAGTAGGTCACCATGTCGACGGTGGCCTCACGGTCCTTGTTGTCCGTGAAGGAGCTCATGCCCAGCTGGAACTTGTTGGCCTGGATGCCCGGGATGATCGCGGTGAACGGGGAGTTCTGGACCTCGACCTGGAGACCGAGCTTCTGGCCGATGGCGTTGGCCAGGTCGACGTCCATGCCGATGACCTTGCCCGAGGCGTCCTGGAACTCGTTGGGCGCGTAGGAGGCGTCGGCCGCGACGACGATCTTGCCCGAGGACTTCACGTCGGCCGGCAGCTGGGAGACCAGGGCGGGGTCGGCGGTGACCGCCTTGACCGAGGCGGACGCGTTGGCGCCGCTGCTGCCGGCCGAGGAGGACGAGCCGCTGCTGCCGCAGCCGGTCAGGACGAGGGAGACGGTGGCGGCAACCGCGCCGGCGGCGAGGAGCCGGGTGCGCTGGGTACGGGCGGTCATGAGGGGGATCTCCTCCTGAGGGAGAGGTCGGGCGGAGCGCGCCGCGGGGGCGGCACACCTGGGCAGCAGGCCGTACGGCGCTGTACGGGTGTATGTCGCTGTACGTCGTCGTACGTGCAGGGCCGGGTCGTGCAGTGCCCGGGCGGGGGGTACCGCCCGGGGTGGTACGAAGAACTGCATCCGCCACCCTCCGCCGAGGTGGACGTTGACCGAACCGCCTCGACCAGTGGCCGGCTCGATCCGAGATGGGGGGAATCCTGCCATCTGAGGACGGTCAGGTGGCCCTCATTCAGATCAAAATCGGATAACGAGGGCTCACACCGTCCGCTATTCGGACCGATTCCGGGCCCCTGTCACCCTGCGTATAAGTATGCAGATCCCCCTGCTTCTGGCCCGGAGGCCCGCCGCCCGAGGCTCAGATGCCGCCGTTGACCACCGCGTTCTGCGCCGCGCCGGCGCTGACGTTCCACTTCCCGAGGATCTTGTCGTAGTCGCCGCTGCGGATCAGCTGGTCGACGGCCTTGGCCATCACGTCCCGCAACGCGGTGTCGTCCTTGCGCAGCGCGATCCCGTACGGGTTGGAGGTGGACTGCCCGCCGGTCACCTCGAAGCGGTTGCCGCCGTCGGTGGTCTTCGCCGCGTAGGCCGCCACCGGGAAGTCGTTCACGCCGGCCGCGGCCGCGCCGGAGGCCACCTCGGCCAGCGCCTTGGCGTCGCTGTCGAACTTGCGGGTGGTGAGCTGGCGCCCGGTCCGGGCGCAGACGGCCACCTGGCGGGTGATGATCTCGTCCTGCGTGGTGCCCTGCTGCAGCGCGACCGTCCGGCCGCACAGGTCGTCCAGGTTCCGGATCCCCTTCGGGTTGCCCTTCGGGACGATGATCGAGGTGCCCGCGATGAAGTAGTCCACGAAGTCGACGCCGGGGTTGACCTGCTTGCCGTTGTCGTCCAGGCCCTCGCGGCGCTTGCGGATGTCGCTGATCGCGGACATCGCCATGTCGAACTGCTTGGCCTGCAGTCCGGGCACCAGCTTGTCGAACGGGGTGTCGACGATCTCGATCCGCACGTCCAGGATCTTGCCGAGCGCGTTGGCTATGTCCGGGTCGAGGCCGTCCGGCTTGCCGTCCGAGCCGCGGAACTCGACCGGGGCGTAGTTGACGTCCATGCCGATCCGCAGCACCCCGGCGGAGCGCTGCGCCTTCGGCAGCTTGCCGCGGATGTCCTGGACCGGATCGCTCGCCGCGGCGGCCTGCCCGCCGTCGTCGCAGCCGGTCAGCAGCAGGGCTCCGGCGGTGGCCAGTGCGACGCAGGCGGCGACCTGGCGGCGGCGGGGGAGGGGGAGGTGGTGCATGAGGGGGCTCCTGTGGGAGTGACGTGCGGCCGCCACGGTGACTCGTGGGTGTACGCGAAATGGCGGACAAGCGATCCTGCCATCCCGCCCTGCCGGGCCCGGCGGCGGGTGTGTCAGAATTCGGTACCGGGTGACCCCCGAACGCTCGAACCAGACCGCCGAGTCCCGACAGGCTCGGGGTGTCCGGGAACGGAAGTCACGACGTGGCTCCGTATCCGGGACACCGGCTCCCCTTCGCGTCTGCGTTCACTCCTGCGGGTGCGCGTGCGCCATCGCCGTTGCCGCCGCCGGAGCCCGTCGCTTCCGACGCCGGGCCCCTGTGACGCGACAGCTCGGCGATGAACTGCACGTGACGAGGACGAAAAGGCATAGGTGCGATGCCTTTGTCCGACCTACGCTCGGCCGCAAGCACAACGCGGACAGACAAGACCCATAAACCCTCATCCGAGGGCGCCGCCCGACGCAGCGCCCCGACCCACCCCCCGGGTCCGCTTCGGCGTACCCGGTTTCCGGTTTCCGGAGGGGTCGTCCCGCCCGTCGGCCGCGCACCCTCGCCAGAACAATGACGAAGAGGTCATCGTGGCAGCGGAGATCATCAGCAGCAGCACCCAGGACACCGACGATCCGGTCGACGCGGTCTTCGCGCTCCACCGCGGCGGCAAGATGGAGATCCGGGCGACCGTCCCGGTGCGCGACGCGGACGACCTGTCCCTCGCCTACACCCCCGGTGTCGCCCGCGTCTGCACGGCCATCGCCGAGCAGCCGGAGCTGGTCAACGACTACACCTGGAAGTCCAACACCGTCGCCGTGGTCACCGACGGCACCGCGGTGCTGGGTCTGGGCGACATCGGCCCGGAGGCCTCCCTGCCCGTGATGGAGGGCAAGGCCATCCTGTTCAAGCAGTTCGGCGGCGTGGACGCGGTGCCGATCGCGCTCGCCTGCACCGAGGTCGACGAGATCGTCGAGACCGTGGTCCGGCTGGCGCCCTCCTTCGGCGGCGTCAACCTGGAGGACATCTCCGCCCCCCGCTGCTTCGAGATCGAGCGCCGCCTCCAGGACGCCCTGGACATCCCGATCTTCCATGACGACCAGCACGGCACCGCCATCGTCACCACCGCCGCCCTGTGGAACGCGGCCAAGGTGACCGGCCGCGAGATCGGCTCGCTGCGGGCCGTCATCTCCGGCGCGGGCGCGGCCGGCATCGCGATCGCGAAGATGCTGGTCGCGGCCGGCATCGGCGACGTCGCGGTCTGCGACCGCAAGGGCGTGGTGTACGAGGGCCGCGGCGACCTCACCGACGTCAAGGCCGAGATCGCCGAGCAGACCAACCGCACCGGGCAGAAGGGCTCGCTGGCCGACGCGCTGGCCGGCGCCGACGTGTTCATCGGCGTCTCCGGCGGCACCGTGCCGGAGGAGGTCGTCGCGACCATGGCCGAGGGCGCGTTCGTCTTCGCGATGGCCAACCCCAACCCGGAGATCCACCCCGAGGTGGCCCACAAGTACGCGGCGGTCGTCGCCACCGGGCGCAGCGACTTCCCGAACCAGATCAACAACGTGCTGGCCTTCCCCGGCATCTTCGCCGGCGCCCTGCAGGTGCGGGCCAGCCGGATCACCGAGGGCATGAAGCTGGCCGCCGCCAAGGCGCTGGCCGGTGTCGTCGCCGACGAGCTGACCCCGCAGAAGGTCATCCCGTCGCCGTTCGACGAGCGGGTCGCCCCGGCGGTCACCAAGGCCGTCGCCGAGGCCGCCCGCGCCGAGGGCGTGGCCCGGATCTGACGCGGCCGGGGGAGCGCACCGGTCCGCCGGGAGCGCTCCCCCGCCTCTTCGGGCGGGGCCGCCGAAGCCGGGACGCGCGTCACACCCGTGCGTGGTTCCCGGCCCCGGCCGTCGCCGCTATCGTCCGGGACATGTTTGCTGCCTACGCCGCACGTATCGACGCCGCCGACCCGCTGAGCGGACTGGAGTTGGGCGAACTCCCCGAGCCGCAGGCCCGCCCCGGCTGGAGCGTGGTCACGGTCAGGGCCGCCAGCCTGAACCACCACGACCTGTGGTCGCTGCGCGGCGTCGGCCTGCCCGCCGAGAAGCTGCCGATGATCCTCGGGTGCGACGCCGCCGGCGTCGACGAGCACGGCAACGAGGTGGTCCTGCACTCGGTGATCGGCCAGTCCGGCCACGGGGTGGGCCCCGACGAGCCCCGGTCCATCCTGACCGAGCGCTACCAGGGCACCTTCGCCCAGAAGGTGGCCGTCCCCACCTGGAACCTGCTGCCCAAGCCCGCCGGGCTGACCTTCGAGCAGGCCGCCTGCCTGCCCACCGCCTGGCTGACGGCGTACCGCATGCTGTTCACCAACGCCGGGGTCCGCCCGGGCGACACCGTCCTGGTGCAGGGCGCCGGCGGCGGGGTCTCGACCGCGCTGATCGCCCTCGGCAAGGCCGCGGGGCTGCGGGTCTGGGTCACCGGCCGGGACGAGGCCAAGCGCGGGCGCGCCGTGGAGCTCGGGGCCGACGCCGCCTTCGAGAGCGGCGCCCGGCTGCCCGAGCGGGTGGACGCGGTGATGGAGACGGTCGGCGCGGCGACCTGGTCGCACTCGGTGAAGTCGCTGCGGCCGGGCGGCACCATCGTCATCTCGGGTGCCACCTCCGGCGCCAACCCGAGCGCCACCGAGCTGAACCGGATCTTCTTCCTGGAGCTCAAGGTGGTCGGCTCGACGATGGGCACCAAGGAGGAGCTGGCCGGGCTGCTCTCGCTCTGCGCCACCACCGGCGTCCGGCCGGTGATCGACTCGGTGTTGCCGCTGGCCGAGGCCCGGGACGGCTTCGCGCGGCTCGCCAAGGGCGACGTCTTCGGCAAGATCGTGCTGACGCCCTGACGCCCTGACGCCCTGACGCCCAGACTGGCCGGCCCACCGGCCCACCGGCCCACCGGCCGCCCGGCGTCCTGGCGGCCCGGACACGGCCCGGCCCGGCGCCCTCGGGAAGAGGGGCCGGGCCCGGGTCCGTCCGCGGCGGCCGAGCGGCCGGCTCAGCCGAGCAGCCGCTTCAGCCGCTCGCCGGCCGTGCCCAGCACCGAGCTCGCCTCGGCCAGCGCGTCGCCGTCCACGCCGCCGTCCCGGGCCGCGTCGCGGACCTGGTCGCGGAAGCGGTCGAGCAGTCGCTCCAGCTCGCGGGCCGGGTCGCCAGCCGGGTCGGTGCGCGCCCAGGACGGCAGGTCCTCGGGGGCGGTCGGAGCGGCGTCCTCGTCCAGGTCGATCCGGGTGACGGTGACCCGCTCGGCCGACTCGTCGGCCGGGTGGCCCCAGCGGGCCGCGTCGGCCAGCCCGGACAGGCCCTTGGTCAGCTCGGACAGGCCCTCGGCCAGGCCGGTGGGCCAGTCGCCCTTGGCGGCGTGCTCGCGCACCTGCTGCTCGACCCGGCGCTTGATCCGCAGCGCCTCCTGCTGCGCGGCCGTCCGGGCGGCCTTGGACTGCTCGCGCAGCCGGCGGGCCTCCGCCTCCGCGGCCTTCGCCTTGGCCTTGGCGGCCTTCTCCTGCTCCCGGGCGCGCTTGGCCTGGTCCTTGGCCTGCCGCTTGAACTGGGCGAACTCCTCCTTGGCGCGCTGCCAGGCCTCGTTGTCGCCCCAGGGCCCGGCCCACGGGTCCCCGCCGTCGGTCTTCTCGGAGCGGTCCGGCCGGGGCGCCTGCTTGGCGGCCTGCCAGAGCTCCTCGCGCAGGTCCTTGGCGCTGTCCCGGACGTCCTCGCGGATCGCGCCGGCGGCGAGCTGGGCCACCGAGTCGCGGATCTCCAGCTCCAGTTCGTCCAGCTCGCCCTGGCGGGCCTCCAGCTCGGCGCGTCCCGCGTCGCTCAGCCGGTAGACCTTGCGGCCGCCCTCGGTGCTGTGGGCGACCAGGCCCTCCTGCTCCAGCTTGGCGAGCCGCGGGTAGACCGTCCCGGCGGAGGGGGCGTACAGGCCCTGGAAGCGCTCCTCCAGCAGGCGGATCACCTCGTAGCCGTGCCGGGGCGCCTCGTCCAGCAGCTTCAGCAGGTACAACCGGAGCCGGCCGTGGCCGAACACGGGGGTCATCTCAGGCCTCCTTGGTGAGGTCGGGCTTGCCGGGGCCGGCCGGGAGCTCCTTGGTGACGGCCGGCGCGTCGTCCTCCGGGTCGGGGCGGCGCAGCACGGTGACGGCACCGGAGACGGTGGTGACGGCGAGGCTGCCGCGGCCGTCGCCGAGCTGGCCGGACAGCCGCTTGGCGCCCCAGGTGCTGCTCACCTTGAGGCCGTCGAAGGTGCTGGAGAGGTCGCCGCTGGTGGAGCCGGCCTCGACCTTGGCGTCGGCCAGCGAGGGGATCCGGATCGCGACCGGGCCGGAGACGGTGGTGACCTTGACGTCGGCCGGGTTGGCGACGTCCAGGTCCAGGGTGACGGCACCGGTGACCGAGTTGGCCTGCACCCGCTCGGCCGTGCCGGCGACGACGGTGAGCTGCCCGGAGACGGTGTTGACCTTGAGCTGGCCGGCCACCGACTGGGCGTCCACGTCGCCGGTGACGGTGTTGGCGTCGGTGCGGCCGGTCAGCCCGGCGAGGGTGGTGTCGCCGCTGGCGCTCTGCACCGAGACGTGCCCGGTGATCCCGGAGACGGTGACGCCGGCCGAGACGGTGCCGACCTTGACCTCGGCCTCGGCCGGGACGGTGAGGGTGACGCCGGCGATCCGCTTGCGCTTGAAGGAGCTGAAGAGGCCCTTGACCGCGTCGACGCTCTTCAGCCGCTCGCCGAACTCGCTCCAGCTGTTGATGTCCTGGTAGGTGACGGTGAGGACGCCGTCCACCAGCGTCACGTGCAGCGGCTCGCCCTGGAGCTCGGTGACCTCCAGGCGGGCCGGGCCCTCGGCGGCCACCACGTTCACCGTGCCGTCGATGATCCGCACGTGCAGCGCGCGGACCGCCTCGTCGAGGGTGATCCTCTCGGGTCCGTCGACCGTCCACTGGCTCATCTCTGCCGCCTCCCGTCGTGGATCGCGATGTATCGCGTTCTCTTCTAAAGACGATATATCGCGTTGCGGGGAAGTCAAGGGCGTCCGACCCCGGTCCCGCCCCCGAGACGACCCGGAGCCGCCCCCTAGATGAATGATGCGAAGGGTTAGTGGTCGTAGGCGGTCAGCGAGCGCATGACGGGCTGACCAGTGTGGTCGTTGTGCCAGATTGCGCAGGTC
>NZ_JBIWPA010000021.1:116319-154863 GCF_044768035.1 Kitasatospora sp. NPDC101176 | reverse complement strand
ATGGCCACCCGACTGACCGCCAGCCCGGACAGAATCGGGCAATACCTCCGCCCGAAACTCCTCGCGGCAGCCTAAATCGGTATCGAACACCCTCTCAGGGCGCCGCCGTGCAGTAGCCGCCGAGGCCCCGTTCGACCAGCGCGTAGGCGCGGCGGGCCCGGTCGAGGGCGGCGGGCAGGGCGTCCGCGGCGCGCGCGCCGGTCAGCATCAGCCGCTGGTTCGCGGTGGTCAGCGTCAGCCTGGTGGCGATCAGCTGGGCCGCGGCGATCTGCGCGGTCAGCTCGTCGTGGGCCGGGTCCTGGGCGAGCAGTTCGGCGGTGAGCAGGTCCCGCGCCTGGTGGGAGAAGACGGCCGTGGCGCGCATCGCGAGCGCCGGGGTGCGGTGGATCAGCCGGACCACGTCCAGCACCACCTGGTCGTCGTTGAGGCCGGTGGCGGGGTCGAGCTGCTCGAGCGCGGCCAGGTACTGGTCGCGCAGCGCCACCACGGCGGAGCTGCCCGGGGCGCGTTCGCGCACCACCCGGGCGGGCTCGTCCAGGTGCTGCTCCATGGGGGCCATGACCAGGTCTTCCTTGGTCGGGAAGTAGTTGAAGACGGTCATCTTGGAGACGTCGGAGGCGGCCGCGATCTCGGCCACCGAGACCTGGTCGAAGTCCCGGGCGGCGAACAGCCCGACGGCGGTGCGCCAGATCCGGATGCCGGTCTGGATCTTCTTGCGCTCGCGCAGCGGGAGCGTGTCGAGGTCCTGATCGGAGCCGAGGCCGAAGTCGGTGCGTGTCGCCATGGCATGACTGTACCAGGATCAAAGATGTTCTGGGATGAAGATTGTGTTCGGATGAAGAATTGACCCGGTACAAAAATGCTGCCATGGTGAGGGCACGCCGCCGGCCGCACCGGTCCGGCCGGAACTCCACCGACCCAGGGGGGCTCGAACCATGGCGCGCACCGCCGCACCGACACCGGAACCGACCGCACCGACCCCGACGGCACAGGCCGCACCGACCGCCGCGCCACCGGCCCTGATGACCCCGGCTCTGATGACCCCGGCCCGGCGGAACCTGGGCATGCTGATCTGCCTGGTCACGATCGTGCTGGCCGTCCTCGACATGAACATCGTGTCCGCGGCCACCGTGCCGATCGTCCGGGATCTCGACCCCGTCCACGGCGTCGACCGACTGCCCTGGCTGGTCAGCTCCTTCGCCCTGGCCGCGACCGCCCTCCTGCCGCTCTACGGCAAGCTCTGCGACCTGTACGGCGCCAAGCGCGTGCTGCTCGGGGCCGTCGGCACCTTCCTGCTCGGCTCGGCGCTGTGCGGCGCCGCGCAGTCGATGACCGAGCTGATCGCGTTCCGGGCCCTCCAGGGCGTCGGCGGCGGGGGACTGATGAGCGTCACCATGGTGGTCATCGCCCACCTCAAGGACCCGGCCGAGCGCTCCGCCGGCAAGGGCGGTGCGATGGGAGGGATCGTCGGGGGGCTCGGGATGGCGGTCGGCCCGCTGGTCGGCGCGCTGTTCACCGACCACCTCGGCTGGCGCTGGGTCTTCTACGTCAACCTGCCGCTCGGCCTGCTCGTCCTGGTCGGCGCCGCCCTGGTCATCAAGCTGCCGCCGGCGGCCGGGCGCCGCGGCCTGGACTTCGCCGGAGCGGCCCTCGCCGCCGCCTTCGCCACCGGGCTGCTGCTGGTCACCGAGTGGGGCGGCAAGGACTACGCCTGGACGTCCCCGCAGATCCTCGGCCTGGCCGCCGCCACCCTGGCCGCGCTAGGCCTCTTCCTGTGGCGCCAGGCCACCGCGGCCGAGCCGGTGCTGCCGCTGTCGCTGTTCCGGATCCCCGAGGTGCGGCTCGGCTTCGCCATCCAGGGACTGCTCGGGATGGGCATGACCGGCTCCATCGTCTACGTGATGCTCTACCTGCAGATCGCCCGCGGCATCGCGCCGACCTCCGCCAGCCTGTACCTGATCCCGATGGCGGCCGGGATGACCGCGGTCGGCGTGCTGGTCGGCCGGCTGGCCGCCCGCGGCCACGCGCACCGCACCTTCCTGGTGGTCGGCGGCGGCTGCGCGACGCTCGCCCTGGTGCTGCTCGGCCTCAGCGGGCCGGCCACCGGCCTGTGGGCGGTGTGCGCCGAACTCGCGCTGCTGGGCTGCGGCCTGGGCCAGCTGGTCGGCCAGCTGATCACGGTCGTGCAGGAGGCCGCGCCCCGGCACCAGCTCGGCGTCGCGACCACCGGGATCCGCTTCTTCCAGACGCTCGGCAGCGCGCTCGGCGCGGCGCTGTTCGGCACCGTGCTGGCCCGGGCCTTCGCGGCGGGCGAGCCCGGCCGGCCGCTCGGTTCGCTCCGGACGCTCACCGGTGCGGCCCGCGAGCACGCGCTGCGCAGCTTCACGGACGCCGTCGACGTGGTGTTCCTGTCGGCGGGCGGGGTGATGGCGCTGGTCCTGGTGCTCGCGCTGCGGCTGCCGGCGGCCGAGCCGGAGCCGGTCGGGGCGGCGGAGGCGGCGGAGCAGGCCCTGGCGGCCTGAGCGCGCCGGTCGGGGTGCGCCGGACGGGGTGCGGTGAGCCGGGGGGAGGGGCGGTGCCGGGGCCCGGTGGACGAGGAGTCCACCGGGCCCCGCCGCGTTCGGGGCCGGGCCGGGCCCGCGCCCGGGCGGCGGTCCACTCCGTGGCCGGACGGGCCGGGGCCCGCCGCCGCTCTCAGGCCCGGGCCGCCCACTCCGAGGCCAGCAGCGACCAGATCTCCATGTCGCGGCGGACACCCCGGTACAGCGACTGCTCGCGCAGCACGCCGTCCAGCGTCATGCCGAGCCGCTGGGCGGCGGCCCGGCTGCGGGTGTTGTCCGTGCTGGTCCACCACTCGGCGCGGTGCAGGCCGCGGGTGACGAAGGCGTAGTCGAGCAGCCGGCGGACGGCGGCGGTGACCAGGCCGTGCCCCTCGCCGGCGGGCTCGGTCCAGACGCCGATCTCGCAGTTGCCGGCCTCGGTGTCGAAGGCCACGAACATCACGCCGCCGACCAGCGTGCCGTCCAGCCAGATGCCGTAGATCCGGCCGTGGTCGGCGGCCTGCTGGTCGGCGTAGCGCTGCAGGGTGGCGTGGGCGGAGGCCGGGTCGGTGGAGCGGGTGGCCCACGGGATCCACGGGTCGGTGTGGGCCCGGGCGCGGTCGACGTGGGTCAGGAACTCGGCCGCCTGCCACGGCTCCAGCGGGCGCAGTTCGGCGTTCTCGGCGAGCGGTACGGCAAACATGGGCGGGCCTTTCACGGGATGCGCGGTGTGCTGGGAACGATACATAACAAACGTTTGGTATGTACGATGGCCGGCATGACGCCCGCCCGTGGAGACCACGACGCCCGCCGCCTGGAGGTCTCCGAGGGGGTGTGGCGGGTGCTCTCCACGCGCGGCTTCGAAGGCCTGACCCTGCGCGCGGTGGCCGCCGAACTGGGCGCCTCCACCGGCTTGTTGACGCACTACTTCCCGAACAAGCGGGCCCTGCTGAGCCACGCCCTGGAGGAGCTCGACCGGCGTTCCGGCTCCCGGCCCCGGCGCACCGCCCCCGTCGACGGCACCCCGCCGCCGCCCGCCGGCCTGCCCCGGCTGCGGGCCGCCCTGCTGGACGTCCTGCCGCTGGACGCGGCGGCCGCGGCCGGCAACCGGATCTGGGTCGGCTCCTGGGACGTCGCGCTGGCCGATCCGGAGCTCGCTGCGGCGCACGCCGGCCGCTACGCCCGCTCGCGGGAGGCCCTCGCGGTGCACGTGGTGGACGCCCAGCGGCGCGGGGAGCTCCCGGCGGGCTCCGACGCCGTCGCCGTGGCGACCGCCGCGCAGGCCTTCGTGCTCGGACTGGTGGTGCAGGCGCTTTTCGCCCCGGGGGAGTTCCCGGCCGAGCGGCAGACCGCCCTGCTGGACGCCTACCTGGCCGGGCTGGCCGGCCCGGCCGCGGGTGGCACCGGGGGCTGAGGGGCGTCGGGGGTCGAGGACACCGGTCCGGGCGCGCGGGCGGCCGGGATCCGTCCGCCGCGAGAGCCTCCGGGAGAGCCCCCGGCGACGCTCTCCGGGTGCGGTCCGGCGGTGCCGGAAATGCACCCCGACGCGCTTTTTCGGAGCGGCCATGACACGCATGGTCACGACATATGCGCGGTGGGTGGTCGGAAATCGGCGGTGGACGCGCGGATTTCCCGCCGGGCGCCGGCCGGGCAATGCCGCGGCCGGCAATGCCGACGCCGGCCCGGCGGCCTGCGGGAATGGCAGGGCGTGGTGCCCCCAGCAGGATTCGAACCTGCGACCTACCGCTTAGAAGGCGGGTGCTCTATCCGCTGAGCTATGGGGGCGGGACGGGCCGTGCCCGGGTGGGCGGGACCGTGGCCGGGTTCGGGCGACGTGCGCCGGGGCGCGCGGGTCCGGCCCCGTGCCTGAGGGTGGGGGTGGGGGTTGGGTGGGTCCTCGCCCTGCCGGGGACAGGATAAGGGTGCCCAGTTCCTCGGCCGGGTGTGACGACACCGCCGTTGGTGTGTCGGTTCGGTGGAGCGGTCCGATAATCGCAGGTGAAGCCCGTGTGTGCAGCGGTCTGGCAGACTTCCGCGCCGGACGTTGTGCAGTCGTTACGGGGCTGCCGCCCCACCCGTTATGGATTTGACACGGAGAATGTGCCGCCTCCGGTGCGGGTGGGGGCCGACATTCGGCTTCCTCCGGTCGGATGACGTGCGCGGACGGTCGGGCGCGGGGCGTTCCGGAGGCCGCGGGTGGGGGCGGCGAGCAGCCCGTTTGTTGTCATGGCCGCGATGAGTCGGGGGCGAAGCGCTGCCGAAAGGCCGAAATTCACCCCTGCGGGTGACATCAGTTTTCCACAGGTGCGAGTTGTCCACAGGATTTCGGAACTCCCTCGCGGAGATTTCCCTCCTGGCGCACTCTCAAAGCGCGCCGGTCGATTCCGTACGGTGCATCGGCGAGAACGGAGAGTGTGCCGTGAGCGAGGCGTACGTGACGGTGACGGGCAATGTCGCGGCGGAGGTGAGCTACGGCGAAACGGGCGCCGGGGTGCCGATGGCGACCTTCCGGCTGGGCTGCACCGAGCGCCGCTACGACCGGGAGCGCGCGTGCTGGGTCGACGGCGAGACGCAGTGGCTGACGGTGACGGCCTGGCGGGCGCTGGCGGTGAACCTGATCGGCTCGCTGGCCAAGGGGGATCCGGTGCTGGTGAGCGGCCGGTTGAGGGTCCGCGAGTGGGGGGAGGGGGAGGCGCGGCGGACCAGGGCGGAGATCGACGCCCGATCGGTCGGACACGACCTCACCCGCGGTACCTCGGCGTTCCGTTGGGCCTCGGGTGCGCGCGGGCAGCCCCCGGCCGGTGCGGAGCCGGCCGGGGCGGCGGTCCGGGGAGGGGTCGTGCCAGGGTGGATCGCGGACGCACTGGAGGCGCGGAAGGCCTCGGTGGCGGCCCCGGCGCCGGGCCCGCCGGATTCGGCACCCCCTGTGCGGGCAGTGACGGGAACGCAGGTGCTGGTGTCCGAGGGGGAGCCGGAGGGTGGCGGTCAGGGGTCGCCGATCTGACCGGTCGGCGACCTGGACTGTCGACAAATATGTTGATCGAGACTGTTGTTGCGCCCGTACGCGCAATCTCGTCCGGATAACAGAAAGTGGCGAAGAGATTCTGGCTGATCGTCAGCTTGTGTGGAAACTGGGAGGGTTGATAACGATACAGATACGGAATCGTCCTGATTTCGCATGGGGGTTTCGGGGCCTGCGGGGCTCAATAGGATTCGTCTGGTTCATACCCGCAGCGGGCGCCACAGGGGGCGCCCCGCGGCAGGCAAGTCGGCGGGCTGCCGATCGGTGCGGCCCGGCCCGGAGGGATCCCAGATGTTCCAGAGGCAGACGCGGAGTCTCCCCCGCATAACCACTGTCATGCTCGCGACCAGCCTTGCGCTGGGTGGAGGCCTGTTCGCAGCCGGTACGGCGGCCGCGGCCGACACCCCGGGGTCGGGCGTGACCGCGGTGGTGCAGAACACCATGCTCGGCGAGAAGATCGACGTCGAGGGCGAGGGCACCGTCGACGGCGGCCTCTTCACGCTCAAGACCGCCGACGGTGAGCTGCAGACCTACTGCATCGACTTCGGCTTCCCGGTGGACATCTCCAAGAAGATCAAGTACCAGGAGTCGGACTGGGCCTCCAGCTCGCTCGGTGACAAGAACAAGGTCGAGGCGGCCGCCAAGATCCGCTGGATCCTGGAGAACTCCTACCCGCAGGTCAAGGACCTCGGGGCGCTCGCCAAGGCCGCCGGCGCGGGCAACCTGAGCCCGGAGGACGCCGCCGCGGGCACCCAGGCCGCGATCTGGAAGTTCTCGGACAACAAGAACGCCGTCCCGCGCAGCGCCGACGCCAAGAAGCTCCGCGACTACCTGACCGGTGCCGCCAACAAGGGCATCGCCGCCGAGCCCAAGCCCTCGCTGACCCTCAGCCCGGACTCGGTGTCCGGCAAGTCCGGCGCGAAGCTCGGCCCGTTCACCCTCAACTCCAGCGCCTCCGAGGTGAAGCTGGCCGTCAGCGGCGACTCCGCCGACAAGGTCAAGCTGCTGGACAAGGACAACAAGCCGGTCGGCGCCACCGTGACCGGCCCGATCGCCAAGGACACCCAGCTGTTCCTGGACGTGCCGGCCGGCACCCCGGACGGCTCGGTGACCGTGAACGCCAGCGCCTCCACCGTGGTGCCCAGCGGCCGCGTCTTCCTCAGCAAGGGGTACACCCGCGAGGAGCACAGCCAGACCATGATCCTGGCCGGCTCCAGCAAGCTCAACGTCGCCGACGCGGCCAAGGCCACCTGGAAGCAGGGCAAGGGCGCGCTGGTCGACAGCACCGCCAAGGTCGAGTGCGCCAACAACGGCGTGCGCGTCTCCGTCTCCAACGGTGGTGACGAGGCCGGCACCGTCACGGTCGGCAAGCAGCAGCTGACCGTCCAGCCGGGCAAGACCGAGAGCGTTCTCGTCCCGGTCGCCGAGAAGACGGCCTACAACATCACCGTCTCCGGCCCGAACGGCTACAGCCGCCAGTTCCAGGGCGTCCTGGACTGCAAGACCGGCACCGGCCCGACCCCGACCTCGGGTCCGTCGACCCCGGGCACCTCGGCCACGCCGACCACCCCGGGCACCACCGGCACCCCGAGCCCGGCCGGCACCCCGTCCGCCAGCGCCAGCACCCCGGCCGCCGGCCACCCGTCCCCCGCCTCCACCAGCCCGGCCCCGGGCACCGGTGGCCTGGCCCAGACCGGTGCCAATGACTCGACCCCGATCCTCGCCGCCGTCGCCGGTGGCCTGGTCGTGGCCGGTGGCGCCGCGGTCTTCGTCCTGCGCCGCCGCGGCCGCCACGGTCGCAACACCGCCTGACCCGCTCCGCGGGCCCGGAGGCACTGACCTCCTGAGGCCCTGAGGCGACACCCGGCCCGGCTCCCCGCACCCGCTGCGGGGGGCCGGGCCTTCGCCGTCACGGGCCCGATCCGGATACCCCGGTGGGGTCACCCGGCCGTTCGGGCCTCCCGGTCGGGTGCGGCACAATGGAACGCTGCAAGCCGAATACTCCCGACGACGCCGGAGCGATCTCACGTGGCGGAATACATCTACACGATGCGCAAGGTGCGCAAGGCTCACGGAGACAAGGTCATCCTTGACGACGTGACGCTCAGCTTCCTCCCCGGAGCGAAGATCGGCGTCGTGGGCCCCAACGGCGCCGGTAAGTCCACGGTGCTGAAGATGATGGCCGGCCTGGAGCAGCCCTCCAACGGCGACGCCTTCCTCTCGCCCGGCTTCACCGTCGGCATGCTCCTCCAGGAGCCGCCGCTGGACGAGTCCAAGACCGTCCTGGAGAACGTCGAGGACGGCGTCAAGGAGATCAAGGGGAAGCTCAACCGCTTCAACGAGATCGCCGAGCTGATGGCCACCGACTACTCGGACGCGCTGCTCGACGAGATGGGCAAGCTCCAGGAGGACCTGGACCACGCCGAGGCCTGGGACCTGGACGCCCAGCTGGAGCAGGCCATGGACGCCCTGGGCTGCCCGCCCGGCGACTGGCCGGTCACCAAGCTCTCCGGTGGCGAGAAGCGCCGCGTCGCGCTCTGCAAGCTGCTGCTGGAGGCGCCCGACCTGCTGCTGCTCGACGAGCCCACCAACCACCTGGACGCCGAGTCGGTGAACTGGCTGGAGCAGCACCTGGAGAAGTACAAGGGCACCGTCGTCGCCGTCACCCACGACCGGTACTTCCTGGACAACGTCGCCGAGTGGATCCTCGAGCTCGACCGCGGCCGCGCCTACCCGTACGAGGGCAACTACTCCACCTACCTGGAGACGAAGCAGTCGCGTCTCAAGGTCGAGGGGCAGAAGGACGCCAAGCGCGCCAAGCGCCTCAAGGAGGAGCTGGAGTGGGTCCGCTCCAACGCCAAGGGCCGCCAGGCGAAGTCCAAGGCCCGTCTGGCCCGCTACGAGGAGATGGCGGCCGAGGCGGACAAGATGCGGAAGCTGGACTTCGAGGAGATCCAGATCCCGCCGGGCCCGCGTCTGGGCAGCGTCGTCATCGAGGTCGAGAACCTCAACAAGGCCTTCGGTGAGAAGGTCCTGATCGACGACCTCAGCTTCACCCTGCCGCGCAACGGCATCGTCGGCATCATCGGCCCGAACGGCGCCGGCAAGACCACGCTGTTCAAGATGCTGCAGGACCTGGAGACCCCGGACTCCGGCAAGGTCAAGGTCGGCGAGACGGTCAAGATCAGCTACGTCGACCAGTCGCGCGCCAACATCGACCCGAAGAAGACCCTCTGGGAGGTCGTCTCCGACGGTCTGGACTGGATCAACGTCGGCCAGGTCGAGATGCCGTCCCGCGCCTACGTGTCGGCCTTCGGCTTCAAGGGCCCGGACCAGCAGAAGCCGGCCGGCGTGCTGTCCGGTGGTGAGCGCAACCGCCTGAACCTGGCGCTCACCCTCAAGCAGGGCGGCAACCTGCTGCTCCTCGACGAGCCCACCAACGACCTGGACGTCGAGACGCTCTCCTCGCTGGAGAACGCGCTGCTGGAGTTCCCCGGCTGCGCGGTGGTCATCTCCCACGACCGCTGGTTCCTGGACCGGGTGGCCACCCACATCCTCGCCTACGAGGGCGAGAGCAAGTGGTTCTGGTTCGAGGGCAACTTCGAGTCGTACGAGAAGAACAAGATCGAGCGGCTCGGCGCCGACGCCGCCCGCCCGCACCGGGCCACGTACAAGAAGCTGACCCGCGGCTGACACCCAGCCGTCACGGCGGTCCGGCAGACTGCCCCGCGAGGGGCGGTCCGCCGGACCGCGGCCCCGCCGCCGCCACCCGGCGGCGGGCGACCGGACGTCGAGGAGAACACCTGTGGCCCGCCACATCTACGCCTGCCCGCTGCGCTGGTCCGACATGGACGCCTTCGGACACGTCAACAACGTGGTCTTCCTGCGCTACCTGGAGGAGGCCCGGATCGACTTCATGTTCACCCAGGCCGCCGAGGCCGGCGCCGGGGAGTTCGCGGGCGGCTCGGTGGTGGCCCGCCACGAGATCGACTACAAGCGTCCGCTGGTGCACCGGCCGGAGCCGGTCACCGTGGAGACCAGGGTGACCCACATCGGCGGCGCCTCGCTGACGGTGTCCTACGAGATCAAGGACGTCGCCGCGGACGGCACCGAGACGGTGTACGTCCGGGCCTCCACGGTGGTCGTCCCCTACGACCTGGCCGAGGGCCGGCCGCGCCGGATCTCGCCCGTGGAGCGGGCGTTCCTGTCGCGGTTCATGGACGAACCCGCCCTGGACGAGAAGGCGGGCGTGGCCGCGGCCGCCGCCTGAGCACCGACCCCTACCGATTCGAGCTGACCAGCGTTGACCATCACCGCCCGTCTCGCCCTCACCGATGCCGGCGGGGCCGCCGACCTCGCCGCCTTCCTGCAGCGGCTGCTGCGCTTCGACCGGGCGGCCGCCGTCCGGTTGCAGGCCGTGGCCCCGGCCGCGGAGGACGGGGTGCTGGCGGTGTTCGGGCGGCTGCCGCTGGGCGGTTCGGGCGCGCTCGCGATCCGCACCTCCCGGCTGACCGGGCTGGGGGAGCCGGTCGACCTGACCGTCTCGGCCGGCCGGCTGCTGGACGGCGTGGACGACGGGGCGGGCACCGTCGCGCTGCCGGCGCCGGTGACCGGCCCGGCCTGGGCGGGGCTGTTGCCGCCGCGCACCGGCTGGCGCCCGGTCGGGTCGCCGCCGGCCGCCGAGGTGTACCCCGAACTGATGGCCGGGGTGCGGGAGTTCCGCGAGCGCAGTGAGGCCGTCCCGGAGCACCACCGCAGCCGTGCGGTGCTGGACGCGCTGGCCGACGAGATCTGGTCGCGCCCGGTCGGTGCGCTGCCGGAGCTGCCGCTGCGCGCGGTGCACGCGGCGCACGTGATCGGCTTCCTGAAGCCCGGTTCGCCGCTCACCGTGCACCGGGCGGGCGGCTGGCTGCGGTTGAGCGCGCCGGCCGGCTCGGTGGCGGTGCGGACGGCGGCCGCGCCCGGCGCGGGCCTGGGGCTGAGCCCGCTCCGTTAGCCGCGCGGGGGCGCCGCTGCGGCGCGAGCCGGAAGGGCCGGATCCGGCCGGATCAGCCCGGGGTGTTGATCATCGAGGCGGCGGCGTAGGTGAGATAGTCCCAGAGCTGCTGCTCGTCCTCGGCCGGCAGGGCCAGCTCGTCCACCCCGGCCCGCATGTGCTTCAACCAGGCGTCGTGCGCGGCGCGGTCGACCTTGAACGGCACGTGCCGCATCCGCAGCCGCGGGTGGCCGCGCTGCTCGCCGTAGGTGCGGGGGCCGCCCCAGTACTGCATCAGGAAGAGGGTCAGTCGCTCCTCGGCCGGGCCGAGGTCCTCCTCGGGGTACATCGGCCGGAGCAACTCGTCCTCGGCGACGCCCTGGTAGAACCGGTGGACCAGCCGCCGGAAGGTCGGCTCTCCGCCGACCCGCTCGAAGAAGGTCTCCTCGCTCAACGTGCCTCGCCCGATCTCTGTCACCCGACCATGGTCGCAGACGCCGGCGGGGCCGTACACCGGGACCATCGGCGTACGACCCCGTGCGGCGGGCTCATCCGGACGCGGTGGCTACGCGTCCTCCCACGTGAACAGCTTCCAGGCGACGCCGGTCAGCACGGCCGCGAAGGCCAGCAGCCCGCCCATGGTGGGCAGGGCGTCCATGACGCCGCCGCCGCGGGTGAGCACCGACTGGGCGGAGGTGACCAGGTAGTGCAGCGGCATCACCTTGGAGATGGTCTGCAGCCAGCCCGGCGCGCCGTCCAGCGGGAAGAACGAGCCGGACAGGAAGGACATCGGCAGGACGATGACCTGGGAGATGCCGTTGGCGGCCTCCTCGGTCTTGGCGACCGAACCGGCCAGCAGCCCGATCGACATGAAGGCGAGGGTCGCGCAGGCCACCAGCGGGATGACCAGCCACCAGTCACCGGTGAGCTTGAGCCCGAAGAAGCCCGTGGCGACCACCAGGAAGACGGCGCTCTGCAGGAGCGCCGTCAGCAGCGAGACCACGATCCGGGAGCTGACGACGGTGCCGGCGCTGATCGGGGCCAGCCGCAGACGGCGCAGCACCTTGGTCTTGCGCCAGTTGACCAGGGTCAGGGCGGCGCCGAAGACCGCGCCGGTGGCGACGGCCCAGCCGAGCAGGCCGGGGGTGAGGAACTGGATCGGCTTGAGCGACTTGTCCTCGACCTGCTGGGCGTCCAGCACGTAGGCCGGGGGCTTTCCGGTGGCGGCCTGGTTGGCGCTCTGGACCACGGAGTCGAGGATGCCCCGGAGGGCGCCGGCCCGGACGGCGTCGGCGGCGCTGTACCGCAGCTCGACCCTGCCGTCGGGCCCCTGCTCGATCATCGCGTCGAAGTCGCCCTTGCGGACCTTCTCCAGGGTGCCGGCCTCGTCGTCGGTCCGGGTGATGGTGAGGACCGCGTTCAACCCGGTGCGGGCGTCGCCCTGCATCGAGTCGAACAGCTGGACCGCCCCGACCTGCGCGACCTTGGCGTGCGGGCTGCCGGTGCCCTTGCTGACGGTGCCGAAGAAGACCAGGAACACCAGCGGGAAGAGCAGGATGAAGAAGGTCGCGGTGCGGTCGCGCTTCATGCCGAGCAGCATGGCGCGGGACAGGCTCCAGAACGCGCTGACGCGCTCCCGGCCGGCGCCCGCCTCGCCGGTCGGACCGCCGCGCTGGGCGGGCACCTTGGTGCCGGTGGACGTGCTGGGGGTCATGCCCGGTACTCCCGTCCGGTCAGCTGGAGGAAGACGTCCTCCAGGGTGGCGCCGCGCACCTCGAGGCCGCGCAGCGCGTTCTGCTCGGCCAGGACGCTCAGGACCGGGGCCGGGAGGCGGGTGGAGACGGCCAGCGTGACGGTGTCGTCGTCCAGGGCGGCGATCTCGGCGCCGGCCGCGGTGAGCAGTTCGCGGGCCCGGTCGGCGGTGAGCTGGCCGGAGGCGACGCTGATCCGGACGGTGTCGTCGATCTCGCGGATCAGCGCGGCGGGGGCGCCGGTGTGCAGGATCTTCCCGTGGTCCATGATCGAGACCCGGTCGCAGAGGACCTCGGCCTCGTCCAGGTAGTGGGTGGTCAGCACGACCGTGCGGCCCTCGGAGTTGATGTCCCGCAGGAGGTCCCAGAGGTTGCGCCGGGCCTGCGGGTCGAGGCCGGTGGTGGGCTCGTCCAGGAAGACGAGCTCCGGGTCGTGAGCCAGGGCGCAGGCGATCGACAGGCGCTGGGCCTGGCCGCCCGACATCTTCTCGGTGAGGGTCTCCGCCTTGTCGGCCAGACCGACCCGCTCCAGCATCGCGTCGGCCCGTCGGGGGCCGACCCCGTAGAACGAGGCGAAGGTGCGGATGGTCTCCCGGGCCGTCAGTTTCCGGAAGAAGGCGGAGGCCTGGAACTGCACGCCGATGCGCGGCAGCAGTTGCGGGTTGCGCGGCCAGGGTGCCATCCCCAGCAGCTCGACCCGGCCCTCGTCCGGTTCGCGGACTCCTTCCAGGATCTCCATGGTGGTGGTCTTCCCGGCGCCGTTGGGCCCCAGGATCCCGTAGAACTCGCCGGCCTCGACGGTGAGGGACACCCCGTCGACGGCCTGCACATCCCCGTACCGCTGACGGATTCCGTCGGCGGATATAGCTGCAGTCATGTGCCCAGAGCGTAGGGGCATCCGGTGGGGCTGTGCAGGCGTGGCGCAAGCGATTTGAAGATCATTTTGCTGAGGCCGGGAAACGCGTCGGGCCGGACGGACGCGGTGGTCCGTCCGGCCCGGTCGGGCCCGGCGTCAGGCGCGGTGCACCGTGATGGTCGTCCAGGCGCCGACGTGGATCCGGTCGCCGTCGTTGAGCGGGACGGCGGTGTGCGGGGTGATCGGCTCCGCACCGCCGTTCACGGTGGTGCCGTTGGTGGAGTCCTGGTCCACCAGCACCCAGCTGCCGTCCGCCTGTTCGGCCAGCAGCGCGTGCTGGTGCGAGGCGCCCGGGTCCTCCGGCGGCACCGACAGGTCGATCTCCGGGACCGTCCCGCGGTGCTGGCTGCGCCGGCCGATCCGCAGCTGGCCGCGGCCGGTCAGCGGGACGCGGCGCTCCGGGCAGTACGGGGGGAAGAACAGGCCGGCCGCCTCGGGACCGCTGCGGGCCATCATGTCGGTGAAGTAGTCGCGGTCGGCCGAGACCACCGCGATCCAGTTGGCCCGGACCGGCTCCGCCGGGGCGGCCTCCGGCTGGGGCTGCGGCGGGGCGAGGTGGAACGAGGTGCGGAAGTCCCCGCCGGCCTGCCCGTTCTGGCCGGGCGGCTGGGCGTAGACCGGGCCGGAGTCCTCGCGGGCCGGGGCCTCGGGGAACGCGCCCTCGGGCGGCGGGTAGCCGTAGGTGTGCGCGGGCACGGGGGCCTGCGGCTGCTGCGGCTGGAGCTGCTGCGGGAGGGGCGCCGGCTGCGGGTGGCCGTGCTGGGGCGCGCCGTGCTGGGGCTGGGCGTGCTGAGGGGCACCGTGCTGCGGCGCGCCGTGCTGGGGCTGGCCGTGCTGGGGCGCGCCCGGCTGCGGGGCGCCGCCGTACGCCGCCGGGATGTTCAGCGGCGGGGGCTGGGCCGGGCCCGGCGCGGGGACGCCGGCCGCCGGGGGCTGGCGGCGCGAGGGCGTGGAGAGCTCGTAGTCGTACCCGCACTCCTCGCAGAACCGCCCGGTCTGCGGGCTGCGGCAGATCGGGCAGACCACCAGGCCCTCGGTGAGGTCCGGGAAGCCCTGCGCGGGCGGCGGCGGGTAGGCGCCGGGCTGCGGGTGGGCCCCCGGCGGTGCGGGCGGGGGCGGCAGCGGGGCGCCGTAGGGCGTCCCGCCGTGCTCCGGGTGCCCGGCGGGGGCTCCGGGCGCGGGGTGGGCCCCGTGCGCCCCCGGATGGGCCCCGGGCGCCGGGGCGGGCGGAGTCATCGGAAAGCCGCAGAAGTCGCACCAGTCCTCGGCCTGCGACTCATGGCCCCTCGGGCAGATCGGCATCAGTTCCCCCTCACATCGAGCCGGCTTGGGGCGGCGTCGCACCGGGTCGTCGGCCCGGTCACGTCTTCAGCGGTCACTTCTTCACACGCACCGTCTTGGTCGACCGGGTCTCAAGGGTCATCGAGTCGGCCTCGCTCACGTTCTTACGGAACCGAACGGTACCCTCCTTCGGGTCGACCACGTCGACCACCTTCTGCAGCAGTTTGTAGGTGCCCTCGTTCCCGGTCGCGTGCGCGATCCGGACGGCGGCGCCCAGCTTGGCGGTCGCGGTGTCGACGTCCCCGGCCCGGTGGGCCTCCAGGCCCTCCTGGATGGAGGAGGCGAGCTCGGCCTGCCCGGTGTAGTGGGCGACCTGCGGGCTGATCCGGGTGGAGGAGGCCAGGTCGTCCGTCCAGACCGCCTTGACGAGCCCCTGCGAGAGCACCTCGGGGGTGCCGCCGCCGACCTGCGGGGGCAGCACCAGGCTGATCCGCGCGGCGAGCATCTCGTTGCCGACCGAGGCGGCCGGGACCTCGACGCAGACGTGGTAGTCGCGGCTCTCGTCGCCCCAGGAGCCGGTGGGGTAGTCCCCGGCCCGGGGGCCGGCCTCGGCGCGCCGGGCGGTGAGGTCCTCGACGCTGGGGGCGACCTGCTTGACGAACCTGACGGTGGCGTTGGCCGGGGTCCAGATCCGCAGCGCGACGTCGGCGACCTGCTTGCCCATGGCGCCGGCCATCATCGAGCGGAAGTCCTCGGCCAGGCCGGACGGTTCGGCGACGATGTCGACGGTGCCCAGCAGCGCGGAGGAGATCTTGCGCAGCTCGTCGATCCGCCAGTCGGTGCCGACGCCGCGGCAGTCGGCGGTGAAGTGGCCGCCGACCCGCTCGATGGTGCGCTCCAGGTCGGCCGCGGACTCGTGCTCGTTGTTGCCGTCGGTGAGCAGGACGGCGTGCCGGATGGTGATGTCGCGGCGGGTCAGGAAGAGCTGGTCGGCCTTGGCGAGCCAGCTGCCCATGGCGGTGCCGCCGGCCGCGGTGAGGCGGCGCAGGGCCTCCTTGGCGCGGCCCCGGGTGTCGGCGGAGGCGGTCGCGAGGGTGCCGTCGCCCGGGTAGATGTCGCGGGCCTCGTGGGTGCCGGCGACCACGGCGAAGGCGGTGCCGTCGCGCAGCGCGTCGATGGCGGCGGCGGTGGCCTCCCGGGCCCCGTTGATCTTGGTCTTGGGGTAGTCCATCGAGCCCGAGCAGTCGACCAGGATCACCACGGCCGCGGCGGCGTCGGCGCCCTGCTGGGCCGCGTCCGAGAGGCCGAGCGGGCGGCCGCCGGAGGTGCCGCCGCCGGTCGCGGTGACGGTGACGATGGCGTTGACCTCGCGGGCGCCGTCGGCGAGGTACTCGTTCTGGAAGATGTCCACGTCGAACCTGGGCAGGTTCGGCTTCGCCAGTGTTGCCATGGGCCGGTGGCTCCCGTCAGGTGGTCGGTGCAGGTCCGTGCGGCTTGGTGCGGGGCGGTGCAGTGCGGGTCGGTGCGGACCGGTCCGTGCGGTCGGGCGCCGCGGGGCCCCCCCCCCCGGGGGGGGGCCCCCCCCCCCGCGCCCCCCGCCCCCCCCGGGGGGGGGGGGGGGGGGGGGGGGGGGGGGGGGGCGGGGGGCGGGGGGGCCCCCCGGGGGGGCCCCCCCGGGGGGGGGGGGCCCGGGCGGCCGACGCGGCGTTCCGTCAGGCCGTCGGCGGGTGCGGCGGCTGGGGCGGGACGACCGGGGCCGCCGGAGCGGCGGGTGCGGCCGGGGGGACCGCCGGGGGTGCGGGCGGGGTCGGCGGCAGCGGGGCGGCGGGGGAGCCGATCACCGGGAGGTCGGGCAGGGTCGGATCGTGGTCCTCCTCGTCCTCGCCGGCCGGGGCGCCCCGCGGGACGACCACGGGCAGGTCGAGGGCGGTGGCCGTCCGCTCGTCCTCGTCGTCGCCGACCGCGCGGGCCGGCGGGTCGATCGGCAGGACGGCGACGGTGATGTTGTCGTGGCCGCCGGCGGCGACCGCGAACTTCACCAGGGTCTGGGCCGCCGCGAGGGGTTCGGTGCGGGCGTCCGGCCGGACGTAGTACGCCAGGTCGGTGGCGGCCTCGGCGTAGTTCCACAGGCCGTCGGTGCAGATCAGCAGCACCCCGGGGACGTGCGGGGTGAAGTCGAGGGTGTGCGGGACGACCTCCTCGGCGTCCGCGCCGAGCCAGCCGGTGATGGCGTGGGCGCGCGGGTCGGCGTAGGCCTCGGCCTCGCCCATCAGCCCGGCCTCGACCATCCGGGCCGCCCAGGAGTCGTCCTGGGTGAGCCGGAACGGCTCGGCGGCGGCGCGGTCGTCCGGGATCCAGTAGGCCCGGGTGTCGCCGACCCAGCCGATGGTGATCCGGCCGCCGGACGCTATCGCGCTGACGTAGGTGCAGGCCGGCGCGTTGAGGTCGGGCCGGGCGGGCCCGGCGCCGTCCGCGGCGAGGTCGGCGACGGCCCGGGCGGCGTCGGCGATGGCCTGGCGCATCGCGGCGGTGGGTTCGCGGCCGGCCTCCAGGGAGGTCAGCAGCGATTCGGAGGCGGCGTCGACGGCGGTCTCGGAGGCCTCGTCGGGGCGGTCGGAGGAGGACACGCCGTCGCACACCACGGCGACCACGACGGGCTCGCCGCCGGGCAGCGACGTCGCGGCGACGGTGAAGGAGTCCTCGTTGCGGTGGTGGCGCACGCCGCGGTCGCTGACCCCGGCGACGCCGCCCAGCGACTTCTCCATGTGGTCGCGCGGGCGCGGCTGGGCCCGGCCGCAGGCCTCGCAGTAGCCGTCGGGGGTGACCTGCGGCCTGCCGCAGTGCGCGCAGCCCGGCCCGTGCTGCGGCGGGACGGTCTCGCCCGGGGCGGCGGTCCAGCTCGCGGGCAGTGCGCCCGGGGCGGGCCGGCCGTCCCGGCCGGCCCCGCAGGCGCCGCAGAAGGCGTCCTCCGGCTCCATCGGCTCGGAACAGCTCGGGCACACGGTCTGCTGTGGCATCGGCTACACCCACGTCCTGGGGCGGGCGCGGTTGGCCCGCTCCACCATCTCGATCCTGGTCTCGGTCCGGTCGGCCAACCGGGCGAGTACCCGGTATGACTGTTCCAGGGCGAACCGCAGTTCCCGCTCCACCGCGGGACGTCCGAGCACCGTGGGGGCGCCGGCCTGGGCGGCACCGGTCGAGCCCGCGGTGACCCAGCCGAGGGCCGCCCCGAACAGTTCGACGGAGAGCTCCTCGCGGCGCCGGTCGTCCAGCCGCAGCGCGGTGAGCTGCGCGGAGCTGGCGCCGAGGTCGGTGGCCAGCGGGTCGGTGGCGGGCCGTTCGCGCAGGCGGGCGCGGACGGCGGCGATCCGGGCGGCGGTGTACTGGCTGGAGGTGGCGGGGACGGACTCCAGGGCCCGGACGGCGCCGGGTCGGTCGTCCTCGGCCAGGCGGACCCGGGCGAGCCCGAACGCGGCGCTCAGGTAGGCCTGGTCGGTGGTCCACACCAGCCGGTAGAACTCGGCCGCGTCGCCGCCGTCGCCGAGCAGTTCGGCGCAGACGGCCAGGGCCAGCTTGGGTGCGGCCTCGCCGGGGAAGGCGTCGTACACCGCGTCGAAGGCCTCCGCGGCGGCCCGTAGGTCCGCGGGGTTCCCGCGCGTGCCGTCGCCGTCCCCGTCGACCGAGGCGACCAGGGCGACCAGCCCGCGGTACCAGACCACCCGCCAGTCGTCGGGGTGGTCGTTCTCCAGGGCGCCGAGGGCGGCGGTGGCCTCGCGGTGGCGGCCGAGTTCGAGCTGGGCGCGCAGTTCGCGCAGTCGGCTCTCGACGGAGAAGGCGGGCGCGCCGGCCAGGGCGGTGAGCGCCTCCTCGGGGTCGGTGGCCAGCAGGGTGGCGAGGAAGCCGGCGTTGGGGTCGTCCGGGTCGACCCGGGGGACGGGCAGGGCGAGGGCGGCGGCGGCCGGGTCGAGGGCGGTCACCAGGAGTTGCCCGGCCTGCTCGGTGGGCATCACCAGTTCGGTGTCGACGACGCGCAGTTCGGGCCCGAAGAGGGTGGACTGGGCCGGTCGGGGGCGCTCGTCCTGGAGGGCCAGGATCTCGCGCAGCACGCCGGTGAGCTGGTCGGCCATCTCCTCGGCGGAGGAGAACCGGCGGGCCGGGTCCGGGTCGGTGGCGCGGACCAGGAAGCGGTAGTAGGACTCGTAGCGGGCGAAGACCTCGACGTCCTCGGGGCCGGGCAGGGTGTCGCGGAACCGCCCGGTGTAGCCCTGGAAGTCGAAGGTGAGCACCGCGAGGGTGCGGGCGACGGTGTAGAGGTCGGAGGCGGGGGAGGGGCCGTCGGTGGCGATCTCCGGGGCCTGGTAGCCGACGGTGCCGTAGATCGGGCCCTCGTCGTCGAAGCGGCGGACGGCGCCCATGTCGATGATCTTCAGCGTGTCGCCGCTCTGGATCACGTTGTCGATCTTGAAGTCGCAGTAGACCAGGCCCCGGCCGTGCAGGTAGCCGAGCGCCGGCAGCGCCTCCAGGGCGTACGCGATCGCCTGCTCGACGGGCAGCGGCTCGCGCCGGTCGTCCGCGGTGCGGCGGTCGTTGGCGATGTCCTTGAGCGACTTGCCGCCGACGTACTCCATCACGATGTAGCCGTCGGTGGAGCCGGTGCGCAGGTCCGGGTGCTCGGCGAAGTTGATGATCCGGACGATGTTCGGGTGGTCCACCTCGGCCAGGAAGCGCCGCTCGGCGACGGCCGCGGCCAGCGCGTCCTCGTCCCCGGTGTCCAGCAGGCCCTTCAGCACCACCCACTTGTCGTTGACCCGCCGGTCCACCGCCAGGTAGATCCAGCCGAGCCCGCCGTGCGCCAGGCAGCCCACCACCTCGTACTGCCCGCCGACCAGGTCCCCCCGGCGCAGCTTGGGCGTGAACGAGTACGGGGTGCCGCACTTGGTGCAGAAGCCGTCCGGCCGGCCCGGCCGGCCGCCCTTCTCCCGGCCCACCGGGGACTCGCACTTGGAGCAGAACCGCTTGCGCTCCGGCACCTGCGGGTTCTCCAGCACCGCCTGCGACGGGTCGGCCGTCTCCACCGTCGGCACGGTGACCAGGCCGGCGCCCAGCCGGTTGCGGGTGCCGGCGCTGCCGCTGGCGCGGGTGCTGCGCACCGAGACCGAGCGGCTGCTGCCGGTGCGGGTCGAGCGGTGCGAGCGGGAGCGGCCGGACATCGAACGGGCCGATCCGGTGCGGGAGGAGACCGAGCGGACCGAGCCGCTGCGCCCCGAGTCGGCGGAGACCCGGGCGGAGGGCAGGTGGGGCCGGGTGGCGCCGGTGTCGCCGGCGGGCGGGGTCAGGCCGCACTCGTCGCAGTAGCCGTCGGCGTCGATGCCGCCGGGGCAGTCCCGCGGGCAGGGCGAGCCGGGGCCGGCCACGGCCGGGGCGGCCGGGGCCGCCACCGGGGGCAGGGTGCCGCCGCCCGCCGGGGCGAGCCCGCACTCGTCGCAGTAGCCGTCCTCGTCGATCCTGCCGTCGCCGGAGCACTCCGGCCGTACGCACGTCCCGCCCATCAACCTCAGCCCCCCTGTACCTGTCCGTCGACCGGCGTCGGGCCGGCCGTCTCCGGTGCGGCCCCGGCCTGTGCCGGCCGCAGCGACTGCTGGAAGCGGGCCACCGCGGCGGCCGCCGCCCGCAGGTCGCAGGGCGCGCTCCAGAGCAGCCAGCGCGCCTTCTCGTAGTGCTCGATCACTTCCGGGTCCTCGGAGACCCGCAGCCGGGCCGCCATCGCCTTGTAGGCGTCCAGCCGGCCGCGCAGTTCGGCGCGGACGGCCAGCGGCTGGGTCACCTCGGTGAGCGCCTGCCGGGCGCGGCCGAGCTCCTTGGCCGCGGCGTCCTCCAGCGCGTCCAGCAGCGGCGCCAGCCGGCCCCACTGCCCGGCCTGGCGCAGCTCCAGGGCCGTCACGATCCGTTCCCGCAGGGCCGAGGCCGGGCCGGGCACCGCCGGGACGTCGCTGGCGGCGATCTTCGCCAGCACCTCGCCGCGCGCCCGGCGGGCCTCGGCCAGGGTGGCGTCGGCCCGCTGGAGGAGGTCCCCGACGCCCTGCAGGCGCTCCTCGGCGTCGTCGCGCAGCCGCAGCAGGTCCTCCAGCTCCAGCCGCACGCCGTCCAGGGCCCGCCCGGCCCGGTCGAAGCGCTCGGTGTCCACCACGCCGGCGGGCGTGGCGAAGGCGGTGCCCTCCGGTACGGTGCCGCGCTGGGCGGGCACCCGGGCCGGGCGCCACAGCGCCAGCGGGTCGCCGCGGACCTCGGTGCGCAGCGCGGTGAGGTCGGCCTCCAGCCCGGCGAGGTCGTCGCCCAGCGGGTGGCCGCCGGCCCGCACGCCGAGCGAGGCGGCGAGCGTGCGCACCCGGTGGAGTTCGGCCAGCAGCAGGTCGATCCGGGCCGGCAGCGCCGACCAGACCGCGTCGGCGGCGCTGACCACCTCCAGCACGGTGGCGTACCAGGAGTTCATCCGGGCCATCAGCGCGTCCAGGCTGATCCGCTCGACCAGGCGGGCGGGCGCGCCGAGCAGTTGCGGGCCGTCGGGCAGCGCGCCGCCCGGGACGGTCACCGCGTCGCCGGTCAACAGCTCGCTCAGCTCGGCGAGTTCGGGCGCACCGGGCTTGGCCTTGCGGGCCCGCACGGCGCGCGCCGAGGCCAGCGCCTCCGAGTAGCGGTCGAACAGCGCCCAGAGCAGCGGCAGGCCCTTGCCGGCGACGGACCACTGCTCCAGGGTGCGCCCGGCCAGGTCGGCGCCGTCGAGCAGCCGCAGGCCCGGGTGGTCCTGCAGGGCGAGCAGCGCGGACTCGACCGCGTCGCGCTCCGCGCCGAGGCGCGCCAGCGCGCGGTCCACCTCCTCCCGGCTCAGTACCGGGCCAGCCGATGCCGCCACCGCGGTGTCCTTCCTTCCTCGCGTGCGATCCCGTCCTGCGATCCCACGACAGCCCCCGTGCCCACCGGCGGTCTCCCCGCGGTGATCGTCCCGAACCCTAGCCGGTGGCCCCGCGGCGGGTGCGGGCGCGGGGCGTCGGTGGTGCCGGCCCCGCCCCGCCCGCCGCCCGCCCGCGGGCCGGTCAGTGTGCCACCGGCCAGTAGTGGTCGGCGTCGTTGACCATGTAGGGCTTGAGCCAGCGGTCGTACGAGCTGCGCCAGGCGCCGCTCGCGTAGTAGTCGGCCAGCACCTGGTTGACCCGGGCGGTCAGGTCGGGGCTGGTCTTGAGCATCGCGACGCCGATCACCTCGGGCTGCGCCTCGCCGTCCACGATCCGCACGGTCTGGTCCTGGGCGGCCTGGCCGGCCGCCAGACCGTCGTCGGTCATGGTGGCGTCGACCTTGCCGAGCTGCATCAGGACCAGGCAGTCCAGCTGGTTCTCGACGGTGACGACCTGCCTGGCGGTCTTCTTGCCGTCCAGGACGTTCCAGGCCGTCGAGCCCTTGGCGGCGCAGACCGTCCGGTCCTTGACCGCGTCGTCGACGTTCTTCGCCGGGGAGGCCTTCGGCACCAGCACCCGCTGGGTGATGCTGAAGTACGGCTTGGAGAAGGCGACGTCCTCCATCCGCTTGCAGTTGATCGTCATGGTGCGGACGATCAGGTCGACCCGGCCCTTCTGGACGGCGTCGACCCGGTCCGCGGTCGCCACCGGCTTGAGCACCACCTTGTCGGCGTCGCCCATGACGGCGGTGCCGATCGCCCGGGCGAGGTCGATGTCGAAGCCCTCGATCTGGCCGGTGTTCGGGTTGCGGGCGCCCCAGCGGTAGCTGTTCTGGTCCACACCGATGACCAGGCTGCGCCGGGCCTTGATCGCCTTCACCGCCGGGCCGTCCTCGGTGCTCGGCGGCACGCTCTTGTACACGTCGCAGTCGGCCTGGTCCTGCGTTGTCCGCTGGTCCTGCCGCACGGTCTGCGGCGCGCCGGCGGCGACGGGCGCGGCGCCGGACGGGCCGCCCCCGCCGAGCACGGCCGCACCGGCGGCGAGCAGCGCCAGCACGGCGGCCGGCCGGCCCGTTCGGGTCCTCTTGCGCATCTGTCGTCCCCCCTCTACCGGTACTCGGCCAGTCGTCGGCCCAGGCCCCGCAGCGCGGCGGCCGCGGCGACCAGGCCCAGCACCGCGACGGCGACGGCCGTGGTGCGCAGGTCCCCGTCGACGCCCTTCGCGGACGCCAGGAACCGCTCCTGCTCGGCGTCGGCCGCCTTGGCGAGCGCCTGGTCGGTGCCGTTGAAGGCGGCGTCGGCGGTGGTGGTGGCGCCGACGGCCGAGACGGTCGCGTCCAGGGCGCCCTGGTAGTCGGCCCGGTCGACCTCCGCCTTCCGCGCGGAGGTGTGCCGCTCGTCCCAGACGGCGTACTGCGCGCGGGCGTCGGCGACCAGCGACCGGGCCTGCGGCGGCGCCAGCCGGAAGGCCTCCGGCAGCGTGCCGACCAGCTGGTCCACCGGGGTGTCGGCGGGCGCACTGGCGGACAGGTGCTGGGTGGTCTTGAGCCACTGGTCGGTGTACCTGGTGGTGGAGCCGCGGGCGACGAAGTTCAGGTTCTCGGCGAGCCGGGCGGTCAGCACGTCCACCCGGGCGGCGTTGAGCGCGCGCAGCGGGGTCGCGCCCTCGCGGTCGCTCTGCTTGAGCGCCGCGCTGGCGGTCAGGCCGGTGACGGTGAGCCAGAGCGCGCCGGCCAGGACGGCGGCGGTGGCGCCGAGCAGGCCGGGGTTGAAGACCCGGTTGGTGCGGCGGAACAGCGTCAGCTGCACCCAGACCAGGGCGGCGAGGGTGAGCAGCGCCAGGACGTACGCCCCCCACGGCACCGCCTTGGCCTCGGCGTAGTCGGCGGCCAGTTCGCCGTTCTCGATGGTGGTCAGTTCGGCGGCGGCCGGCAGCAGCTGGGTCTGCATCTGCTCGGAGGCGTACCGCAGGTAGGCGCCGCCGAGCGGGAAGCCCTGCCGGTTGTTCGTCCGGGCGCTCTCCACCAGGCCGGAGTAGAACGGGAGTTGTTGGTTGATCCGGGCGAGCGAGCCCTGTGCGGGGGAGGTCGCGGTGGTCCGGGCGGCGGCGTCGGCGATCAGCTTGGCGGCCGTGGCGAGGTCCTGCTCGTAGCGGTCCCGGACGGCCTTCGGCTCGGCGCCGGCCAGCAGGAAGCCGGTGGCCGCGGTGGTGTCGGCGTCGGCCAGCGAGCGGTGGATGTCGGCGGCGGCCTGGCTCAGCGGCTGGCTGTAGGAGACCACCCGCTGGGCGGCCTGCGCCCGGGTCTCCAGCTGCCAGGCCGTCAGCGCGCCGAAGGCCACCGTCAACGCGGCGAGCACCGCGCCGGCCAGCCGCAGCCGGCCCGGGGCCGTCCGGGTCGCCCGCGCGAGCCGCCCCCGCAGCCCGCGCGGTGCGGGCGGGCCCGCGGCGGGGCGGCGCGCGGGCGCACCGCCGGGTCTGGACGCCGTGGCGCCCGGTGGACCGTTCGGCCGTGTCCGGACCGCGGCGCCCGGTGCGCCGGTACCTCCTGGTGTCGCCACCCGCCTCACCCTCCCCTGGGGCCGGCCCGTCATCCGGGCGCGGCCGATGCCAGCAGTATGGCCGTGACTCCCCCCGGCCACACCCGACTTGCGCCGATCTTGAGTTTGCGGTGCACGGTTCGAGGCTTCGCCGCGGTGCCGCCCCGGGCGCCTCGGCGGCCGCGCGGGGCGGGCGGCGTACCGTCCGACGCCGGACGCACCCCGTGCGGTTCCCCGGGCGGTCCGGAGCGCCGGGGGCCGCCCGGGTGCGCGCTCCCGCTGCGGGCCGGACGCTCTCCGTACGATGGGCGCATGCGCCTGCTTGGAACGATCTCGCCCGACCGCCCGCTGCTCGTCGTCGCCGTCCGCGAGGAGGCCGCCCACCTGGACGGCCGGCTGCCCGTCCTGCTCACCGGCATCGGGAAGATCAACGCCACCTCGGCGCTGGCCACCGTCCTCGCGCAGGGCGAGCGGCCGTCCGAGGTGGTCAACCTGGGCACCGCCGGCGCGCTGCGCCCCGGTTGGGAGGGCACCCACCACGTGGTCCAGGTGATCCAGCACGACCTCGACACCCCCGCCCTGTACGAGCTCACCGGGCGCACCTACGGCGCCCCGCTGGTGGTGGGCCGGGGCCAGGGGCCGGTGCTGGCCACCGGCGACCTCTTCGTCTCCGACCCGGCGGCCCGCGCCCGGCTGGCCGAGCACGCCGACCTGGTCGACATGGAGGGTTACGCCGTCGCCGTGGTCGCCCACCGTGCCGGCCTGCCGGTGCGCCTGGTCAAGCACGTCAGTGACGAGGCCGGCGAGGGCGCGGCGCACAGCTGGCGCGAGTCCGTCGACGTCTGCGCCCGCCACCTCGCCGACTGGGTCGCCGCGCAGGGCTGGTGACGTTCCAGCCGGTGACGTACCAGCCGGTGCGGAATCCGCGGTGGCGCGGTGACCGGTGACACCGCGCCGCCCCGGCCGCCCGACCGGACCGGTGCGGGAGGCGTGACGAAGCCCGCCGAGCGCTTGCTCGGCGGGCTTCGTGCCGCGTGGGGGCGGTGGGTTTCGGGGTGCGGGTGCAGGCCGTGGACGCGGGTGCGGGTGCGGGTGCGGGTGCCGGGCCGGGGCAGGCCGGGGCGGGGCGCAGGGCCGGGCCGGGGCGAGCCGGGGCGGGTCCTCGGAGCCGGGGCAGGCCGGGGCGGGCGCGGGGCCGGGCCGGGGCGAGCCGGGGCGGGGTGCCGGAGGGGCCGGGGGAGGGGCGTCAGGCGCGGGCGGCGTCGATCTTGTCCTGCAGGGCGGTCAGCAGGTCCTTGAGGATGCCGATGGTGCCCTCGTCGACGAGGGTGCCCTCGCCGTCGAAGCGCTCGTGGGAGCGGAAGGCGACGAGTTCGGGCTTGGCCACCACGTCGCTGTCGGTGCAGAGGAAGACCTGGCGCAGCGCCAGCTGGGCACGGACGGAGCCGAAGCTGCCCGGCGCGGCGCCCATGATCGCGGTGGGCTTGTGGCGCAGCGGGACGCCCTCGGTCCGGCTCCAGTCGGTGCTCAGCCAGTCCAGGGCGTTCTTGAGGACGCCGGGGACGGAGTAGTTGAACTCCGGGGTGGCGACGAGCAGGCCGTCCGCGGCGGCGACCGCCCGGCGCAGCTCCTCGACGACGGCCGGGCGCAGGCCGGGGTGGTCCAGGTCGTAGTCGTACGGGGGTATCTCGCGCAGGCCGTCGTAGATCTCGATCTCCATGCCGGCCGGGTCGAACGCCTGGGCGGCGCGCAGGAGTGCGGTGTTGTGCGAGTCGGCGCGCAGCGAGCCGGAGAGGGCGAAGACCTTGGACGCGGTCATGGCGGTGCTCCTTGCGGGTGGATGTGGGTGGTGGCACGGACGGCCGGCCGGACCGCCCGGTGCGGGGCGGGAGTCGGGCCGGCGGTCGTTCCGACGCCGAGAAATCTAAACGGTTCAGTTCAGTGCGTCAACCAGACGGTTCAGTCTTGACTATGAACTGAATCGTGTAGTTCAGTCTTGGGCATGACGACGACTCAGCTCGCCGCGGCCCAGGCCGCCCCCGTCCGCTCGACCACCACCGTCATCGATCCCGTGCACACCTTCGAGGGCGCCGGCTTCCCCGTCCGCCGCCCGTTCCCGGTGGCCGAGCTCCCGATGCTGGACCCGTTCCTGATGGTCGACCAGACCGGCCCGCTGCTGCTCGCCCCCGGCGAGGCCAAGGGCGCCCCCGCCCACCCGCACCGCGGCTTCGAGGCGGTCTCCTACCTCATCGAGGGCTCGATGGACTGGGCGGACTCGACCGGCCGGCGCGGCACCAGCGTCGCCGGCGAGGTCGAGTGGCTCACCGCCGGCGCCGGCATCGTGCACTCCAACGAGCCGACCGCCGACCTGCTCGCCCGCGGCGGCCGCCAGCACATGCTCCAGATCTGGGTGAACCTGCCCGCCCGGCTGAAGGACCTCCCGGCCCGCAGCCAGAACCAGGGGCCCGACACCATCCCGGTGGTGCGCACCGGGGACGGCAGCGCGGTCAAGGTGATCGCGGGCCGCAGCCACGGCGTGGCCGGGCCGTTCGAGACCCACCTGCCGGTCCTGCTCGCGCACGCCGTGCTGCCCGCGGGCGGGCAGGTCGAGTTCACCGTGCCGGCGGGCCACAACGCCGCCGTCTACGTGCTCTCCGGCGCCGTCGAACTGCCCGACGCGCCGCTGGCGGACGGTCAGCTCGCGGTGCTGGCGCACGACGGCGAGCGGATCGCCGTCGCCGCGCCGGGCGGCCCGGCCGAGGTGCTGGTCCTGGCCGGCGAGCCGATCGGCGAGCCGGTGGCCCGCGGCGGCCCGTTCGTGATGAACACCGCGGCCGAGCTCCGGCAGGCCCAAATCGACTTCTCGAACGGCAAGTTCGGGAGGATCCCGGAATGAGCCCGGGAGTGCTGGACACGGCGGCCGGGGCGGGCGCGCCCCCGGCGGAGCCGTCGGCGGGCAGCGCCGGCCGGGGCGTACGGGGGTCGCTCCGGACCGGCCTGCTGCTCGCGGCGGTCGCCGCACCCGGGGCCGCCGGGCTCTCCAGTCCGAGCCTCGTCCTGCCCGCCGTCGCGCGCGAACTGCACACCGGCCTCGACTCCGCGTCCTGGCTGATGAGCGGCTACGGCCTCGGCATGATGCTCGGCACCCCGCTGCTCACCGGCACCGCCGGTCGGCGCGGCCCGCGGGCGCTGCTGCTCGCCTCCGCGGCGGCGCTGCTGCTCGGCGTGCTGGTCACGCTGGCCGCCGGGGCGGAGCTCGGCCCGCTGGTCGCGGGGCGCGCACTGCAGGCGGTCGGCGCGGCCGGGTTCAACGTGGCCGCCTTCCAGCTGGCCGCGCGCCGGCCGGACGGGCGGGCCTCCGGGCTCGTCGCGATCGGCAGCGCGGCGGGCGGCACCGCCGGGCTGTTCATCGGTGCGGCGGTGGCGGCCGGGCTGGGCTGGCGGGCCTGCCTGGTGCTCCCGGTGCTGACCCTGGCGGTGCTGCCGGCCGCGCTGCGCGCGTGCGCCGGGGCGGTGACGGACCGGGTGGCGGATCCGGCGCCGGCCCCGGGGTCGCGGGGCGGTGCCACAGCGGCCGACGGGCCCGCGGGTCGCGGCTTCCTCGGCCTGGACGCCCTGGCGGTGCCGCGCTTCCGGGCCGTCGCCGGCGTGATGCTCGTCCTGGCGACCGTCAACTTCGGCCTGGTCTACGGCGCCCCGCGCCGGGCCGCCGCGCTGACCGGCTGGAGCGCCGTCCAGACCGGGGCCGTCGGCTCGCTCGCCACCCTGACCGGCGCACTGCTCTCCTGGTCGCTGGTGCGCGCCGCGCCCCGGCTGGGCCTGCGGCGCACCGCCGGCCTGCTGCTCGGTGGCTCGTTCGCCGCGCTCGCCCTCGCCGCGTCCAGCCCCTGGGCGCCGCTGGTGCTGCTGGGTGCGGGCGCCAGCGCCTGCGTCAACGCTGGCGGCCAGGGCGTCCTGACCGGCGCCGCGGCCGAGGCCGTCGCGCCGCCCCGGCGGCCGGAGGCGATCGGGCTGTTCAACCTGGTGTTCCTGCTCGGCGCGGCGCTCGGCCCGCAGCTGGCGGCACTCGCCCCGCGCCTGGCGGAGTTCGGCGAGCGGATCGCCGGGCTGGGCCCGCACTTCGCCTCACTGGTGCACTGACCGGTCGCGGCGCCGGCCGCGGGCGGGTGCGTCGGCGAGGCGGAACGCGCTCCGTCGGCACCCCGCCGGGCCCCGCCGCGCGATCCGACCGAACGGTTCAGTTTCCTATACTGGCCCGTACCGTCTCCCCCCGAGCACCCCGAGGAGAACCCCGATGGCCGCCGACAACCCCGGGCCGATCGACGAGTTCGGCATCCCGATCATCCCGAGCCCGGTCGACGCCGCCCAGCGCAAGCGGCAGGCGATCATCGACGCGGCCCTGGTCGAGTTCCTGAAGGAGGGCTACTCCGCGGCCTCGATGGACGCCATCACCGCGCGCTCCGGCGTCTCCAAGGCGACCATCTACAAGCACTTCGGCAACAAGGAGCGGCTCTTCCTCGCGGTGATCGGCGGCATACTGCCGACCACCTACGAGGACCTCAAGCCGTGGAACTCCACCATCGCCGAGGCCGACGACCTGCGCTCCGCGCTGATCACGCTCACCCTCGACTGGACCCGCATCCTGCTGCGCCCCGACATCATGTCGCTGCGCCGGCTGGTGATCGGCGAGATCGACCGCTTCCCGCAGCTGGGCCAGCTCTGGTACCGGGTCAGCTACGACATGAACAACGGCCCGCTGATCGAGGCCTTCGCCGAACTGGACCGCCGCGGCGTGCTCGCCGTGGAGGATCCGGTGCTGGCCGTGCAGCAGCTGGTCGCCTGCACGGTGGGCGTGCCGCAGCTGGTGCGGACGTTCCGCCCGGAGGCCGACCTGGACGAGGCCGGGATGCACCGGATGATCAGCTCCGGGGTCGACCTGTTCCTGGCCCGCTACGCCCGGGAGCGGTGACCGCGGCGACGGCGGAGGTCCGGGCGTCCTGAGCGGCGGCCGTGCCGGCCTCCGGACGGGCGTCCTGAGCGGCGGCCGGCCCAGTCTCCGGAAGGGCGTCCGCAGCGGCGCCCGGCCCGCGACGGCGCCGCCGCAGCCCGGCCACCAGCAGCAGCACCGCCGTCCACGCGCCCGTGCACAGCACCTGGCTGCGGCTGCCCGGGTCCACCAGCATGAACACCAGCACCCCGGCCATCGCCGCCAGCGCCAGGTATCCCAGGTACGGGAAGCCCCGCATCGGGGCCGCCGGCCCGGGCCCGCCCCGCTCGGGCCCGCGCTCCTGCTCGGGCCCCCCGGGGCGTCGCCGCCGGCCGTGCAGCCGCAGGTGGGAGGCGGCGATCAGGATCCAGACCACCAGGATCGCCGTCCCGATCGAGTTCAGCAGGAACGGGAAGACGGTCCGCGGCCACAGCAGGCTGAGCACCACCGAGGCGAAGCCGAACGCGGCCGAGGCGAGCACGGCACGGCTGGTGCCGGTCGGGGCGCCACTGCCGCCGGTGACGCCGTCCGGGGCACCGCCGGGGGCGGCCGCCCGGCCGCGGCCGGTCAGCAGGCGCGGGGCGTCGCCGCGGGCGGCGAGGGCATGCAGCATCCGCGAGGAGCCGTAGATGTTGGCGTTCATCGCGGACAGCAGGGCCACCAGCACCACGGCGTTCATCAGCTGCGCCGCGCCCGGCACCCCGATCCGGCCGATCGCCGCCGCGTACGGACCGGCCGCGACCGCCGGGTCGTCCCAGGGCACCACGGCGACGATCACCGCCATCGAGCCGACGTAGAACAGCGCCACCCGCCACAGCACCGTGCGCACCGCCCGGCGCACCGCGGCCACCGGATCCGCGCACTCGGCGGCGGCGATCGTCACCGTCTCCAGCCCGCCGTACGCGAACACCGCCGCGATCGTGCCCACCGCGACCCCGTGCCAGCCGTGCGGCAGCAGGCCGCCGTGAGCGCCCAGGTGCTCCGCGGCCGGGGCCCGGCCGGTGAGCACGGCGGCGGCGCCGAGCAGGATGAACGCGCAGATCGAGGCCGCCTTCACACCGGCGAACCAGAACTCCAGCTCGCCGAAGTGCCGCACGCCCGCCAGGTTCGTCCCGGTGAACAGCGCCATGAACGCCGCCACCCACACCCAGGCCGGCACCTGGGGCAGCCATCCCGCCACGATCCGGGACGCCCCGATCGCCTCCGCGGCCACGCTCACCACCAGCAGCGCCCAGTACATCCAGCCGGCCAGCAGCCCGGCCCAGGGCCCCCAGGCGCGGGTGGCGTGCGCGGAGAACGACCCGGAGCCGGGGTGGGCGGCGGACATCTCGCCGAGCATCCGCATGACCAGGACGGTGAGCACCCCGGCCACGACGTACGACAGCACGATCCCGGGCCCCGCTGCGGCGATGCCGACGCCGGAGCCGACGAACAGCCCGGCTCCGATCGCCCCGCCCAGCGCGATCATGGCGATGTGACGCTGTCTCAGCCCACGACTGACCGACCGGTCCTCGGACATCACGGCTCCCCCCGTTGTGATCCAACCGGGGGAGATCCTGGCCCGGACCGCCCGTCGTGATCAAGTCCTCCGGCCGGTCCGACCGAGGTGTGGACACCCGCCGACCGCGGCCCGGAGCGGCCGGCGGCCGGGGAGAGCCCCCGCCGCCGGCCGCGTCGCGCCCCCTCGGCCCCGGAAGCGCGCCCCTCAGCCCCGGAAGGCCGTGACGTCCAGCAGCGCCAGCCGGTCCGGGTCGGTGAGCACGTCGATCGCGGCGATCGCGCCGTCCACCACGGTGAACGCCATGACGGAGATCGTCCGGCCGCCGTCGTCGATCACCACCGCGCCCGCGACGCCGTTGACCAGCGCGGGACGCGCGAACGGCGACAGCGTGCCCCACAGGACGGCCTGCCCCGCCACCTCGGCCGCACCCGAGAGCACCACCGTCTGCCGGACCCGCACGCCCGCACCGCCGTCCGAGCGCAGCACCACGTCCGGATCGAGCACGGCCAGCAGCGCGTTCAGGTCACCGTTGCGGGCGGCGGCGTAGAACGCGTCCACCGCGACCCGCTGCCGGCCCAGGTCGGGATCGGGCGCCGGCGCCTGCCCCTGCACCCGGCGGCGGGCCCGGCTGGCCAGCTGGCGGGTCGCGGCCGAGGTCCGCTCGATCAGCGGGGCGATCTCCTCGAACGGCACCGAGAACATGTCGTGCAGGACGAAGGCGACCCGCTCGGCGGGGGACAGCGACTCCATCACCACCATCAGCGCCAGCCCGACCGAGTCCGCGAGCATCACCTCCTGCTCCGGGTCGACCACGCCCTCGCGCCGCAGCAGCGGGTCCGGGATCCGCACCTGGTCGGAGCCGCCGGGTTCCAGCGGCTCCTCACGGCGGTGCGCCCGCTCGCGCAGCAGGTTCAGGCACACCCGGGACACGACGGTGGTCAGCCAGCCGGCGAGGTTCGCGACGTCCCCGGTGTCGGTGCGGTCGTACCGCAGCCAGGTCTCCTGGACGGCGTCCTCGGCCTCGCTGATCGAGCCGAGCATCCGGTACGCCACGGCCCGCAGTCTGGGCCGGTGGGCCTCGAAGAGCCCGGCCGGATCCTGTGCGGAAGATTTTCCGTCCACCCGTGTCACATTCCTTCGTCGCCGTGGGTCAGTACAGCAGGAGCCACCCAACAACGGCTGCGGCGCGGAGATCAACTCCCCGCCCGGGACGAATCGGAGACGATCGTGACGAAGAACCCCAACGCGGGCACCCCGGCGAACGGCACCCCGGCGAACGGCACCCCGGCGAACGGGACCCCCGTCCTGGTGACCGGTGGCACCGGCACCCTCGGCCGCCAGGTCGTGCCGCTGCTGCGCGCGGCCGGTCGGGAGGTCCGGGTCCTCAGCCGGCACGACCGCGAGCCCGCCGACGGCGTGACGTACGTGCGCTGCGACCTGCTCGGTGATCCGGCCGCCGCCGCGGCCGGCCTGGACGAGGCGCTGGCCGGCGTGCACACCGTGCTGCACCTGGCCGGCGGCCCCAAGGGCGACGACGCCGCCACCCGCATCCTGGTCGAGGCCGCCCGGCGGGCCGGGGTGGGGCACCTGGTGTACATCTCGGTGATCGCCGCCGACCGGATCCCGCTCGGCTACTTCCGGGCCAAGCACGCGGCCGAGGAGGCGGTGGCCGGTTCGGGCCTGCCGTACACCGTCCTGCGGGCGGCGCAGTTCCACGACCTGGCGTTCACCGTGGTCGAGAAGATGGCGAAGCTGCCGCTCGTCCCGGCCCCCGGCGGCGTCCGGTGGCAGCCCGTGGACGTCCGGGAGGTCGCGGCCCGGCTGGTCGAGCTGGCACTGGACGCGCCCGCCGGGATGGTCCCCGACCTGGCCGGTCCGACGGTGTACGAGATGGGCGAGCTGACCCGCGGCTACCTGGAGGCACAGGGCCGCAGCCGCCGCCACCTGCGTCTGCGGGTGCCGGGCAGGCTCGGCCGCGCCTACCGCGCCGGGGACAACCTCACCCTGGCCGGGGCCGAACTCGGCCACCGCACCTGGGAGGCGTACCTGGCCGAGCGGCTGGCCGCCTGAGTGTCGCCGCCGGCCCGTAGGGTGGCCGCCATGCCGACCACCACGCCGCTGCTCGACGCGATCCGCGCCAATCCGGCCGCCCTCGACTACCTGCTCTGGCCGGGCGACTTCGACCTCCGGCACTACCCGCACGTCGAGGAGGTCGTGCTCGCCTCGGGCGAGGCCCTGGAGCCGGTGGGCAAGGACGGCGCGGGCGGTACCTTCTTCCTCTGCGGCGAGGGCGGCGAGGAACGCCCCGTGCTGTACGCCGACTCCGAGGGCGGTGCGGCGCTGCTGGCCGTCGGCCTGCCGGAGCTGGTCCGGCTGCTGCTGGCCGTGCCGTGGTGGCGGGACTGCCCGCGGCTGACCGCGGAGGAGAGCGCGGAGGCCGCCGAGGAGTACCTGGAGGACGAGCCCGGCCTGCTCGCCGACCGGGACGCGGCAGCAGCCGCCCTCGGTCTCGGAGTCCCCTCGGAGGCGGCGGCGTTGGCCCGGCTGCGGGAGGTGGCGACCGGCCTGGGGAGCGGGTACGTCCTGCTCAACGCCGAGGAGGGCACCGCCTACGCGCCGCTGTTCCGGGCCTGAGGCCTCCTGGTCGCTCCGGTCCTGAGCCCGCCCGGTCTCCGGGGATCGTGCGCCCCGGACCCTGCGCCCGTGGGGCCGCGCGCCCGAGGATCGTGCGCCCGGGGGACCGTGCGCCCCGGTGTCAGGTCTTGGCCGCGGTGAGGACGGCCTCCGTGGTCACCACCTTGGCGAAGCGCATCGCGTGCAGCACCGTCGCCGTGGCGCGGGCGAGTTCGGCGGCGGGGACGGTCGTGCCGTCGGGCCCGGTCAGGTCGAAGGCGTGCATGGCGTCGGCGGGGAAGACCGCGTCGTAGCCGAGGTTGCCGGCCATCCGGGCGGTGGTCTCGCAGCACACGTTGGTGATGATCCCGGTGACCACCACCTGGCGGGCGCCGCGCTCCTGCAGCCAGGCGTGCAGGTCGGGGGTGCCGTAGAAGGCGCTGTTCACGGTCTTGGTGACGTGCAGTGCGGGCGTGACCTCCGCGACGAAGTCCTTCAGCTCGTAGCCGGGCGTCCCCGGTGCCAGCGGTCCGGAGGAGGAGCCGTGCTGCACCGTGACGATCGGACGGCCGGTGGCCTGCCAGGCGGCGATCAGGTCGGCGATCCGCTGCTCGGCCTGCGGGTTGTCGCGCGGGCCCCAGGAGTCCTCGTCCTCGAAGCCCTTCTGGACGTCGATCAGGAGCAGGACGGCGTCGGGGTCGAGGGCGAGCGGGGCGTCGAAGGCGTCGGTGTTCGTCATGCGTCCATCGTGCGGTCCGGTGCCGGGGGCCGGTGAGGGGAGCGGATGCCATCCATCGATAGATTCCTGCCATGCGAACGGTGGGTTGCCTGATCTTCGACGGGGTGCGGGCCTTCGACTACGCGGTGATCGGGGAGGTGTGGGCCAACCGGTCCGCCCGGCCCGGCCTCCCGGCCTTCGACCTGCGCGTCTGTGGCCCGGACGGTGCCCGGGTGCGGCTCGGCGGAGGGCTCGAACGGGTCCCGGACGCAGGCCTGGCGGCGCTGGTGGACTGCGACCTGGTCGTCGTCCCCGGCATCGAGGACCCGGCCGCGACCCGCGACCCCGCCGTGCACGCCGCCCTGCGGGCCGTCCGCGCCGCCGGCATCCCGATCGCCTCGCTGTGCGCGGGCGCCTTCGTGCTCGCCGAGGCCGGACTGCTGGACGGCCGGGAGGCCACCACCCACTGGGCGCACGCTCCCGAACTCGCCCGCCGCCACCCGGCGGTGACCGTCCGCCCCGAGGTGCTCTTCACGGGCGGCGACGGCCTCTGGACCTCCGCGGGCGTCGCGGCGGGCATCGACCTCTGCCTGCACCTGGTCCGCGCCGCGCACGGCCAGCGGGCCGCCGCCACGATCGCCCGCACCATGGTCACCGCGCCCTTCCGGGCCGGCGGCCAGGCGCAGTTCATCCCCACGCCCGTCCCCGACGAGCCCGCCGACGACCCGCTCGCCCGGGCCCGCGCCGAGGTCCTCGCCGCACTGGACACTCCGTGGACGGTCCGCCGGATGGCCGCCACGGCCCTGATGTCCGAACGCACCTTCGCGCGCCGTTTCACCGCCGCCACCGGCACCACCCCGCTGCGCTGGCTGCTCGACCAGCGCGTCCTCACGGCCCAGCGCCTGCTGGAGGAGACCGACCTGCCCGTGGACACCGTCGCCACCCGCTGCGGCTTCGGCTCCGCGGTCTCCCTGCGCCCGGTCTTCACGGCCCGGGTCGGCGTCGCCCCGCGCGACTACCGGCGGGCCTTCCGCGGGCGGGAGGAGGGGCGGGAGGACTGACCGGCGGCCGTCCCGGACCCGTTCGACGTCGGGGCGCCCCGGCCGGGGGCTCCCGGGCCGGTGCGGGTCGCCCGGCCGGTCAGCGCCGGCGGCCGAGCAGTGCGGCGGTCTCGGCGCGCCGGTTCCAGGCGATCACGGCCAGCGGCACCATGAACAGGAACGGGGTCCCGGCGTTCTCGCCGTGCATCGCGGTGAGCTGGGTGACGAACGCGCAGGCCAGGAAGAGGATCAGCGCGCTCGCGGCCGGGCCGGCGAGCCGGCGCACCAGCAGGCCGACGGCTCCGGCCAGCTCCACCAGCCCGGTCAGGTACATGAACCAGTGGCCCGTGCCGATGGCGTCGAAGACGGTCGTGGCGGCGGGCAGCGCGAGCAGCTTGGGCAGCGCACTGGCCAGGGCGAAGAAGAGCGCGAGCAGGATCCGCAGCGTCCAGACCGTCCGGACCACGGCCTTGCCGGGCCGGGTGGGGGTCGCGGTGGCGGTGGCGGTGGCAGTGGTGGTGTTGGACATCTCAGGTCTCCCCGGTCGGCTGGCGTGGGCTTTCTCAGGTTTGACCGCCGCCTCCGCCCGAACTCATCGGTCCCGGAGAAAAAAACTTCTGCCGCCGAAGAGGAGCGGGGTGGCGGCCCTCAGCGCCGCCACCCCGATGGGTTCTCGGCACCCGGGTGGTGGTTCGTTGAGCCAAACCCCACCTTGGGGTGAACTCAGCCCGCCGCCGGCCGTCGGAGGACGAGGTCGCTGACGGCCGCCCAGTGCTCGGCCGGCGCGGTGACGATCACGTAGCCCTGCTGGCCGGGGAGTTTGGGGACCAGGGCGCTCAGGCAGCCCAGGCTGTGCTGGACCTCGACGGGGACGGCCTCGCCGTCGAGGCGGACCAGCCCGGGCGTGGGCGGCGCGTCGATCGGGGCCGGGCCGACGCTCGGGTCGAGGCGCTCGGAGTTGCCGAGGAAGTTCGAGAGCTGGCTCTCCGGGGTCGTGGAGGACTTCACCCGATGGTGCTCCGGGACGGGCCGGGAGGTCTGCACGATCGCCACGAGCTCGCGGCCCAGGTGGTAGTTCAGGTCGAGGTGGCAGAGGTGGCCGTCGCTGCTCTGGCGCCCCAGGAGGGCGAACCACCCGGGCGGCGGGTCACGGAGGACGGCGATCCGCCCACCCCACTCCTCGGCCGTCTCGCGGTCGGTGGGGACGTGGCGGTCGTGGCGGTCGTGCGGGTGGTCGCTGCGGAACACGGATTCCCCCAACAGTCGGGTGGTGCACGGGCGTTCGCCCAGTAGGCCATCACCCGGCGGGAGCGGCGGTGGCAGCAGTGGCGGCCCTCGCGCGTTCCCGGCAGCGGGCCAGGGCGGGCCCGACCCGCGGGTCCGGGGCGTCGGCGGCCCGGAGCAGCTCCCCGGCGGTGACGAGGGAGGCCCAGTAGTGGGCCGGGTCGCCGGTGGAGGGGTGGGGATCGGTGGCCGCGAGGGAGAGGTAGGCGGCCGCCAGGTTGCCGGTGACGAACCAGCGGGCCAGCCCGTGCCGGTGGCCCGCGCGGATCCCGCCCAGCGCGTCGATCGCGGCGAGGAAGAGGTCGACGACGGCCCGGCCGCGCGGGTCCAGCGGCTTGGGGACGTCGAACACGCCCAGGGCTTCGAGGAGTTCACCGGTGTCCGCCTCGCGGCCCGGGCGGGCGCCGGCGAGCAGGGCGTCGAAGCAGTCGTCGAGGCGACGGTTCACCTCGGCGGCCGGGATGTCGAGGGCGGAGCAGACCGCGCGGGCGGAGCGCAACGGCTCCCGGGTGCGGCGGGCCAGCTCGGCGTAGGCCTCGGCGGGCGTGGCGCCGGCGTCGAGCAGATGGCGGGCGGTGGCGGCAAGTCGCATGGTGGTGGGGGGCTTTCAGACGGCGAGGGCGGTGAGGGTGGTGTCGGCGGCGGTGACGGCGAGGGGGAGGGCCGGGGCGATCAGCGCCCAGACGAACTTGCCGACCCCGCCCGCGCGGGGACAGCACCCCCAGCGCTCCGCGAGCTGCGCGACGAGGAAGAGGCCGCGCCCGCGCTCGTCCTCGAGCACCGGGGAGTGGAGCGAGGGGCGTCCGCCGCCGGCGTCGTGGACCTCCAGGCGGAGGAGGCCGTTGACGAGGGCGAAGCGCACCTCGATCAGCCGGTCGGCCGGGGCGTCGGAGTGCTGGACGGCGTTGGCGAAGAGCTCGCCGAGGAGGAGCTCGGCGACGTCGGCGTAGCGGTCGCCGGCGGGCAGCGCCGAGAGGTAGGCGCGCAGCAACTGCCGGGCCACCGGCGCCGAGCCGGCACGGGAGTCCAGCCGGGCGGCGAAGGCGCGGGGACGGGGGCGGCTGTTGGGGTGGGGGCACGTTGTGGGCATGGCGAGGCACCTCGGGGGCGGAGGGGAGCGGGAGGGGAGCGCGCAATCACGCTATGCATGCAGATGATCGCGTTCCGGTATCAATCATCGGTTGGCGGGGTTACGGTGACGACCAAATCGCCGTGCGGGGCGGGCAGCGCACAACTGGGGGCAGTGGTGGCACATCGGAAGATCAAGCGTGGGACGACTGCGAGCTCCGCGATCATGTTCGGCGAGGAGATCCGCTTCGCACGCGAGTCGGCGGGCTACACGCAAGAGGAACTCGGCAAGCTCCTGCACGTCGACCGGACGGTGATCTCCCGGACCGAGAGCGGCAGGCGTAAGCCGTCGATCGAGGAAGTCGAGGACCTGGAAAAGCTGCTGGGCACCGGCGATCTGCTGCTGCGGCTGTACGGCCGGGTCGACTGGAGCGCCTCGATCGAGCACCCGGACTGGTTTCAGGAGTATGTGGATCTGGAGGCCGTCTCCGTCGGGTTGCGGGCGTACCAAGACGGTGTGATCTACGGCCTGTTGCAGTGCTGGCAGTACGCGAGGGCGTTGTTCGCCGCCGGAGACGCGGCAGGCGACTCAGGGGAGATCGAGGAGCTTACCCGGGCTCGACTCAGCCGACAGAGTCGCTTCCTCATGCCCGATGGGCCGCTGTTGCTGGTAATCCTCGATGAGAGTGCCATCCGTGCGGTTGTAGGTGGTCCTGGGGTGATGAGATGTCAGATGGAGCACCTGTTGAAGGTCTCCCAACTTCGGAACATCGTCATCCACGTGGCGCCGTTTTCGAATCGGCAGACAGTCATCGACGCGGCTATGGTGTTGCTGGAGCTGCCAGGAGGGCAGCGAATGATCTATTCGGAGAGCCTTGATCGAGGGCATCTGAGCGATGAATCTGCCAACGTGGCCAGGCATCAGCGTCGCTATGATCGGCTCCGCGGCGAATGCCTGTCAGAAGGCGACTCGCTCCGGTTGATCGCTGAGGCGCTGGAGGGATTCAGGGATGATGAACAAGAAGCTCGCCGCAGCCGCTTGGCGGAAGAGCAGCTACAGCGGAACCAACGGCGGCAGCTGCATCGAGGTAGCCCCCGGATTCCTCCCCGGCGCCGTCCCAGTGCGTGACTCCAAGGACCCGCACGGCCCGGTCCTCACCTTCCCCGCCGCCTCCTGGCGGGCCTTCGTCGCGGCGGTCCGTGCGGGGCACCTCCCGATCGAGGGCTGACGCCGAACCCGCCACGGCGCCGGGGGGGGGGGGCCCCCCGGGGGGCCCCCCCCCCCCCCCGGGGGCCCCGGCGGGGGGGCCGGGGGGGGGGGGGGCGCCGCCCCCCCCCCCCCCGGGCGCGGCCCGCCCCCG
>NZ_JBIWPA010000021.1:64830-116309 GCF_044768035.1 Kitasatospora sp. NPDC101176 | reverse complement strand
AGTTGGTGGGTTACGTCCGAGGCGTGTCGGGGGGGGGGGGGGGGCCCCCCCCGCCCCCCCCCCCCCCGGCGCCGTTTCCACCGGCTGCCTCGCCGGTGGGGGAGGCGTCCCCGCCCGCCGATCGCCAGGTCCGGGCCCTGCCCGTTGCCCGGGGGTGGTCGGAAGCACCCCTCCGGATGGGCTATGGTTAACCCATCACCCAGATGCGCGGGTGGCGGAATAGGCAGACGCGCTGGATTCAGGTTCCAGTGCCCGAAAGGGCGTGGGGGTTCAACTCCCCCCTCGCGCACACAGTGAACGGCCGGTCGACCCAACAGTCGACCGGCCGCTCTGTTTTCCGGGGGCGGGTGCCGGGCAGGCCGCACGGGGGCCCGACTAGGCTGGGCCGGTCGCGCGGCCGGTCGGCCGTGCACGCCTTGGGGGAGGGTGCGGCAGGTGACCTTGGTGGAGAACGATCCGCGGGAGATCGGCGGCTACCTCCTGGAGGGCCGGCTCGGTGCGGGCGGGATGGGCGTGGTCTACCGCGCCCGGTCGGTGTCCGGGCGCCAGGTGGCCGTGAAGGTGATCCGGCCCGAGCTGGCCGCGGACGCCGAGTTCCGGGCCCGGTTCCGGCAGGAGGTCACGGCCGCGCGCAAGGTCAGCGGCGCGTTCACCGCACCCGTGCTCGACGCGGACCCCGACGCCCCGGCGCCCTGGCTGGTCACGCTCTTCGTCCCCGGCCCGTCCCTGGGCGAACGGGTCTCCGCCGGGGGCCCGCTCTCCCCGCCCGAGGTGCGCCGGCTGGCGGCCGGGCTGGCCGAGGCGTTGCGGGAGATCCACCGGGTCGGGCTGGTGCACCGCGACCTCAAGCCCGGGAACGTGCTGCTCGCCGAGGACGGCCCGCGCGTCATCGACTTCGGCATCGCCAGGGCGGCCGATCAGACCCAACTGACCAGCACCGGTGTCGCCGTCGGGACCCCGCCGTTCATGGCGCCCGAGCAGTTCCGCAGCGGCGCGGCGACGGCGGCCACGGACGTGTTCGCGCTCGGTTCGGTGCTGGCGTTCGCGGCCACCGGGCGCGGCCCGTTCGGCGCGGACTCCTCGCACGCGGTGGGCTTCCGGGTGGTGTACGAGGAGCCGGACCTCGCCGGGGCTGCGGCGGAGCTGCGCCCGCTGATCCTCGCCTGCCTGGCGAAGGACCCGGAGCAGAGGCCCACCGTGGACGGGCTGTTGGCACTCGTCGCGGCGGGGGCGCGGGAACGGACGGTCCAACTGCGGACGGGTCCGGTGGCCCCGGCTCCGGCCCCGGTGCCCGCGCCGGCCCCGCCGATCCCGCTGCCTGCTCCGCCCACGCCGACCGCGCACGCGACCGTGGTCCCCGGCCCGGTGGTGCCCGGCGGTCCGGTGCCCCCGCCGTCCTCCCCGGTGGCGGCGGTTGTCGTCGCGCCGCGACCCGGCCGGCGCAAGGCCCTGCTGATCGGCTCGGCGCTGGCCGCCGTGGTCGTCGCCACCGCGGGCACGCTGGGCTTCTTCGCCTGGCAGGCCCAGCGTGCGGACGACGGCAGGAACGGCGCCGCTGCGACCGGCGACGTCACGACCGGTGACGTCAAGCCGAGCAGCAGCCAGGCCGGTACCGGTGGCCTCGCCTGCGGCCCGGCCGGCAAGGCCACGATCGGATCGGACGGGCTGGAGGGCCCCCTCGTCCAGCAGTGGGTCACCGACTTCGGCAAGGCCTGCCCCACCAGCCAGCTGACCGTCGACAAGTCCACCGGCGGCACCGCCGCGGACCGGTTCTCCAACGGCGGCCTCGACGCCGCCACCGTGGACGTCGCGATGACCGACGGTCAGAAGGTCGCCTACGGGCGGCACTGCGAGGGAGGCCGGATCGCCCAGCTCCCCGTCACGGTGCTCCCGGTCGCCGTGGTCTACAACGTCCCCGGGATGGCCGACCTCGTCCTCGACGCCCCGACGCTCGCCAAGATCTTCCGGGGCAGGATCCAGACCTGGAACGACCCGGCGATCAGGGCGCTCAACCCCGGTGCGACGCTGCCGAACTCGCCCATCGCCGTGCGGGCCCCGTCCGAGGCCTCGTGGGCCACCTTCGTCCTCACCCAGTACCTCGCCCAGGCGGCGCCCGCCGACTGGCCGTACGAACCGGGCACCACCTGGGCGTCCGAGCTACCGGCCACACCCGGCACGAGCGCGTCCGGCGTGCCCGGGGCCGTCGCCGGCACCCAGTGGTCGATCGGCTTCGTCCCGCTGCGGGACGCCGGCACCCTCCGGAAGGCCCAGGTCCGCAGCGGCGACGGCGGCGACTTCGTGGCGGCCCCCACCGCCCTGAGCGTCAACGCGGCGGCCGCGGCGGGCACGATCGAGAGCGACGGCACCAGGCTCTCCGTCAAGCTCGACCACCGGAAGCCCGTCAAGTACGGCTACCCGGTGGTCGGCTTCGGCTACCTCGACTTCTGCGAACGCGGCGGCGGCGCCGGCATCGTGGCGAGCTTCGCCTCCTACGCCGTCAGCGGCCCGGCCCAGGCCACGGGCGAGGGCCTCACGTACGGCACGCTGCCCCCGGCCATGGCCCAGCAGGTACAGGCCACCCTCCTCGGCCTGCGCTCCCCGTAGCGTCCGCCACCGGGCCCGACCCCGTGCCCGCGACCGACGACCCCACCCACCTCGTCCCGCCACCGCCGCAGCCCCTCCAGGCGGGTGCGGATCCGCCATATCCGTGCGTGATTCGGGCGACTCGCCCGGCCGGAAGAGAGTTGACCGTGGAGGAAGAAACGTGACGGCGGCGATGCACACTTCAGGATTCCGAACCCGCCTGCTGCTCGCCGGAGCCGTGCTCGCACTCACTCCGGCCTGCAGCACCGGCCATCCCGGGCGGGGCGCGGAGTCCGCCCCGCCCTCCTCCTCGGCCTCGGCCGAGGTCAGGCAGGACGTCGCAGCCCTGCACCGCCGATTCCCGGAGCTGGGGGAGCTGTCCGCGGCCAGATGGGTGGGGACCGTCCTGGGCGCGGGCGGGGGCTCGGGGGCGAACGCCCGGCTGGACGTGCCGGGGCCGAGCGACGTGGGGCTGGACGGGGTGGCCCGGGTCGAGCCGGCGGCCCTCGCGTCGATCACCGCGAGCGGGACGTGGCAGGAGGGCGTCATCGCCTGCCCCGTGCCGGGGCCCCTGGCCGCCGAAGTGGGCAGCGGCTCCACGTGGTTGCACAGCGAGGCCTTCGACCGAACGGTGACCCGCGACCAGTACCCGGGGAGCTTCTACTTCGAGCGCCGGAGCAGCCGTGTCTACTTCTGCACCGTGAACCCCACCCCCCGCTCAACCGAGTGACCCCGCCCGCCCGGCGCCGCCATCCGTCATTCGTCGCCCTCCGGTGAAGCGGCGGCGTCCAGGAGACCGGGGCGCGATCGCTCGGCCATGGGGGCTGGACATCCACATACGCGCGGAACGCGGCATTCAAGGTCCCGAAATGCCGGACGGATGTGAGTGGTGCGTCGTTCGACGGTCGGGGGCGGCCCGTCGACCGTACTCGACGGGCCGCGCCACCCCTCTGCGGAGTTGCGCAGCAGTCACGCCCTTTTCGGCTCCGGCCTGAGGCGAAGCGGTGGGCGGGGCGGCGCGCAGGGGTGGTGGAGGGGGTCCGGGTGTCGGGGCAGCGGCTGGAAAGATCTTCGGGAGGAGTCGCCGATCGATGTCGAGGACTCGCCCGCGGCTCCGACCGGAGGGTGACGGCGCGCCGACGGGGTGCGCGGAACGCAGAGGGGACACCGCCATGAAGTACCTCGCGATGATCTACGGCAACCAGGCCAAGTGGGAGTCCTTCCCGGCCGAGGAGTGGCCGGAGGCGATCGCCAGGCAGGAGGCGTACAACGCCAAGTACCGGGAGACCGGCGAACTGCTCGGCGCCTACGGGCTGGCCGACGCGGCCGCCGCCCAGCTGGTCCGGCGGGCGGAGGGCGTGCCCGCCGTCACCGACGGGCCGTACCTGGAGACCAAGGAGTACATGGCGAGCTTCTACCTGCTGGACTGCGAGAGCCTGGAGCGAGCCCATCAGATCGCCGCCGACATGCCGTTCGCGGACACCGACCCGGTGGAGCTGTGGCCGATCCTGCACGAGTCCCCGGGGAACGAGTGAGCCCGACCGGCCGCGACGCCGAGGACCTGCTGCGCGAGCTGGCGCCGCAGGTCCTCGGCGTGCTCGTCCGGCGCCACGGGGCGTTCGACGCCTGCGAGGACGCCGTCCAGGAGGCGCTGCTCGCCGCCGCGCTGCAGTGGCCCGCGGACGGGGTGCCCGACAACCCGCGGGGCTGGCTGCTGACCGTGGCCACCCGCAAGCTGGTCGACCAGGTGCGCAGTGACTCGGCGCGCCGACGGAGGGAGGAGGCGCTCGCGCTCGCCACCCCGCAGTCGGCGCTGCTCGCGCCCCCGGCCGACGACGACGCCGTCCAGCGGGACGACTCGCTCGCCCTCCTGTTCCTCTGCTGCCACCCGGTGCTCTCCGCGCCGAGCCGGATCGCGCTCACGCTGCGCGCCGTCGGCGGCCTCGCCACCGCGCAGATCGCCGCCGCCTTCCTGGTGCCCGAGGCGACGATGGCGCAGCGGATCAGCCGGGCGAAGCAGGGGATCAGGGCGGCCGGTGGCGACCTGCCGTCCGGGTCGGGGCCGGGGGCGGGGACGGGGATTGGGGCGGGTTCGGGGGCGGGGGCGGACGGCGAGCGGCTGGGCGAGGTCCGGCACGTGCTGTACCTGATCTTCAACGAGGGCTACACGGCGAGCGGCGGCGAGGAGCTGACCGCGCCGCCGCTCGCCGCCGAGGCGATCCGGCTGACCAGGCTGCTGCTGCGCCTGGTGCCCGACGACGCCGAGACGGCCGGACTGCTGGCCCTGATGCTGCTCACCGACGCCCGTCGCGGCGCCCGTACCGGGCCGTGCGGCGAGCTGGTCCCGCTCGCGGAGCAGGACCGCGACCGGTGGGACGGCGAACTCATTTCCGAGGGGCTGGAGTTGATCTCCTCGACGCTGCCGCGCGGCCGGCCCGGGCCGTACCAGGTGCAGGCCGCGATCGCCGCCGTGCACAGTGAGGCCGCGAGCGCCGACGCCACCGACTGGCCGCAAATCCTCGCCCTCTACGACCTGCTGCTGCGCTTCGACGCCAACCCTGTCGTCGCGCTCAACCGGGCGGTGGCGGTGGCGATGGTCCGCGGACCGGCCGCCGGTCTGGACCTGCTCGCGGAGCTGGCGGCCGACAAGCGGCTGACCAGGCACCACCGGCTGCTCGCCGTCCGCGCCCACCTGTCGGAGCTGCGCGGCGACGATCCGGCGGCCGCCGCGCAGGCGTACCGGGAGGCCGCCTCCCGTACGGCGAGCGGCCCCGAACGCCGCTATCTCCTCGGGCGGGCGCAGGGGTTGGCGGGCGCGGGGCCTGACGGGCAGTGATACGGGGCGAGGCGCCTGCGGCCTGTCGCGGTGCGGTCGGACCGGGTTACGCCATTGGGTGCGCGGGGCGCGTGGTGTCGCGGGGGCGGTGTCCGGCTGCCCTGCCGGGACTGGGGCGGCGACGGCGTACCCGTCGTACTGCTGCGCGGCTGGCCGGGGGGGGCGGGCGAATGGCCCACCGTGGCCAGGGGGTTGCGGGCCGCCAGGCACCGGGTGATCGCCGTCGACCAGTGCGGGCACGGCGCCGGCGAACGGCGCCCGGCGGACGCGTCGCGGGCCGCGTACGTCGCCGAGGCAGGCCGGGCTGCTCGGGGGCCGGCGTGCAGGAGCGGATCGGTGAGTCGCTGGACTCCTGGCTGCTGCCGTTCCCCTCGCCGGAGTCGGCGGCGGACTTCGTCGGCGGCGGGCCGGCGAGGGAGGGCTGGGCGGCGGGCCTGGAACGGGCGCGCCGACGGCTGGTCGCCGCGCTTCGAGCGGCACGTGCTCGTCGCCTCGCCGGCGGAGTGCGCCCGGCGCTCGTCCGGGACGAGTGGGAACGCATCGACTGATCGACGCTGGTGGTGCTCGCGCAGTCCGGAATCATCCCCGCACCGGACGTCGAGGGAATGCTGGCCGGGCGCCCCGGGCCGGAACCCACGGCCGCGACGGTCCCCGGGACGGGACACGACCTGTACCTCGAGCGTCTGGACGTCCTCCTCCGTCTGCTGGCCGACTTCCTGGCCGGATAGCCGGTGACGGGGCCCCGGAGCGGGTCCGGCGTGGGCCACGGTGTGGGTTCCGGTGCGGTTCGGGAGAAGGCCGAGTTGTCCGCGCGGCTGGTGGGCGCCTACCGGGCTACGCCGGTAGGCGCCGCCCGGGGGGTCAGTCGCCGACGGAGTCGAGCCAGGCGAGCAGCCGGTCGCCCTCGCGGGTCATCAGGTCGGGGTCGCGCAGGGCGTTGGCGAGCAGGGACATGCCCTGGTAGCCGGCGACGAGGGTGACGGCGTGGCCGTCCGGGTCCGGGACGCCGAGTTCGCGGAACTGCTCGGCCGCCCAGTCCAGTAGACGGCGGATGACCTGCGCGGCGGCCCGGTCGAGGCCGCCGGAGGGCTCCGGGTCGCGCTTGTCCAGCTCGACGGCGAGGGTGCCGGTGGGGCAGCCGTAGCGGGCGGCGGTCTCGCGCTGGGCGACCCAGGCGTCGACGAGGCCCTTGAGCCGGGCGCGGGGGTCGGGGATCCGGTCGAGGTCGTCGGTGAGGGTCGTGACGTGGGCGGTGTGCTCGGCGAGAGCGGCCTCGACCAGGTCGTCCTTGGTCTTGAAGTAGTAGTACACGTTGCCGACCGGGACGCCGGCGGCCTGGGCGATGTCGGCGATGGCGGTGCGCTCGACGCCCTTCTCGTGCAGCACCCGGGCGGCGGCGGCCGTGAGGCGGCGGCGCTTGGCTGCCGCGGCGGCGGCTCGGGAGGAGCCCTTCGACGCTAGCGAGTCAGTCACCCAACTCACTATAGACAGCGCTCCCCGCGGCGCGCTACGGTCGGGACCGCAACAGAACTGAGTCAGCCAACTAACTCATGAATGTGGGGGAACTGTCATGATCGTTGTCACCGGAGCCACCGGAAACGTCGGCCGCGCCCTGGTGCGGTACCTGCTGGCGGCGGGCGAGCAGGTCACGGCCGTCTCGCGCCACGCCCCGAAGGTCGCCCTTCCGCCCGGTGTCCGGCACCACGCCGCCGACCTCGCCGACCCGTCGGCCGTGCGGCCCGCGCTGGACGGCGCCGACGCGCTGTTCCTGCTGGTCGCCGGCCCCGACCCGGACGGACTGCTCAAGCAGGCCGTCGACGCCGGCGTCCGCAGGGTCGTCCTCCTCTCCTCGCAGGGCGTCGGCACCCGGCCGGACGCCTACGGTCACCCCGCGGCCTTCGAGTCGGCGCTCGCCGCGAGCGGACTGGAGTGGACGGTGCTGCGCGCCGGCGGCCTGGCCTCGAACGCCTACGCCTGGGCCGAGCCGATCCGCAACCACCTGGTCGCCGCCGCGCCCTTCGGGGACGTCGGCCTCCCGTTCGTCGACCCCGACGACGTGGCGGCGGTCGCGGCCGTGGTGCTGCGGGAGGACGGGCACCGCGGCGCCACGTACGTGCTCACCGGGCCGGCGGCCGTCACCCCGCGCGAGCGGGCGGCGGCCATCGGCGAGGCGATCGGCGAGACCGTCGACTTCCGGGAGCAGACCCCGGACGAGGCCCGGGCGCAGATGGCGGCCGTGATGCCGCTGCCCGTCATCGAGGGCACCCTGGCCATCCTCGGTGCGCCCACCCCGGAGGAGCGGCGGCCCAGCCCCGACGTCGAACGCCTCCTCGGCCGCCCGGCAGGCTCCTTCGCCGCCTGGGCCCAGCGCAACGCGACGGCGTTCCGCTGAGGGGAGAGGGCGGGCCGGCGATGACGCCGGCCCGGGGCTGTCCCGGCGCTGGGACAGCGCTGGGCCGGGGTGGTGAGCCCGACCCCGACCCGACCCCACTCCGCCCCGGCGCACCTCACCCCACCCCGCCGCCCTGGCTGGACGGTGGCAGGTGATCACTCTGCGCAGGAAGTCGACCAGGTCGACTTCCTGCGCGGGGAATCGGCAGGCGGGCCCCGATGAACAGGCATCCGCGTGAAGAAATATGTCGGTCGGTCTACCTATTCCTCTTGCCCGCCCCGCGTCCCACCCCGCATGACCCCCCCGCCGCGTCCGGAAGCAGAAGTCGGCCAGGTCGACTTCCTGTGCAGGGATGCAGGGATGCAGGGGGGCGACGGGCGGAGCGCGGGGGAGCTGGCGCCGAGAGGAATATGTAGGCCGGTCTACTGATTCCATCGCTCATCCAGGCTTGCATGCCCCGTGCCGCGCCGCAGGAAGTCGATCAGGCCGACTTCTGGCGCGGGAGCGGTGCGTGCAGCGAGAGAAATATGTGGGTCGGTCTACCTATTTCTGTTGTCCCGCCCGATGTCCTGCCTCGTGTCACCCCTGCCTCTGGAGCCAGAAGTCGGCCTGATCGACTTCTGGCGCGGTCGGCGGCCCTTGGCGGGAGCGAATATGTCGGTCGGTCTCCTGATTACAGACCTCCGCCCTCGCGTCCATGCTTGCGTGTGCTTGCGCGTCGTCGCAGGAAGTCGGCCTGGCCGACTATTGGCTCGGGGCGGAGGCTTGTGAGTGCCGGGCGTGAATATGTAGGTCGGTCTACTGATTATTCTCCCGCACCACGCATGGGCGAGGCGCGGGCCTGCATGCCTGCACGGGAAGTCGGACCGGTCGACTTCCTGTGCAGCCGCCCTGCGGGCTACCCGGCGGCGACCGAAACGGGGGTGCTCGCCTGCCTCGGCCGGTCGGGCGCGGACGACCGGGGCAGCAGGGGCGACAGGGTCGGCCGGACCGCCCGTCGGACCACCCGCCGGACCCGCCCGTCGGATCGAGGAGCGGCACAGGGAGCGTCGAGGAGGCTTCCAACGCCGCTGGGTCGGCCCCATCATGGGCTCCCGGTCAGGGTCCCCGGTCGAGGGGCTCCGGGAGCGGCCCCAGGAGGCAGAAGCGATGACGATTCCACCCCCCGTCCGGATCCAGTCCGCCGTCGTCCGGGCCGCGTACGCGCTGCCGGAGCGGCTGCGGCGGGCGATCGCCGGCCCGCCGGTGGTGCGGGACGGGCAGACGCTGGCGCTGGACGCGCAGCTGATACTCAAGCTGCAGCGGATGTCGAAGGCCGCCCTGGTGATGCCCGGCGGCGTCGGGCCCTCGCGAACCGCCATGGAGCACGCGCGCCACCTGGTGGGCGGTGCCACGATCGAGCCGGTGGCCGTCCGGAGCATCGGGATCCCGCAGGAGCAGGGCGAGTTGGCGGCCACGCTGTACACACCCGGTGGTCTGGCGGCCGGTTCGGGCCTGCTGGTGTACCTGCACGGTGGCGGGTGGGTGGTCGGAAGCCGGGCGAGCCACGACCACGTCGCGCGGTTCCTGGCGCAGCGGGCGCGGGTGCGGGTGCTGTCGGTGGAGTACCGGCTGGCGCCCGAGCAGGTGTTCCCGGCGGCGGTGGACGACGCGCTGGCCGCGTTCGACTACGCGTACGCGAAGGCGGCCGACCTGGGCGCGGACCCGGAGCGGATCGCGATCGGCGGGGACAGCGCGGGCGGGAACCTGGCGGCCGTCACCGCGCAGTCGGCGGTGCGCCGCGGCGGTCCGGCGCCGGTGTTCCAGCTCCTGCTGTACCCGGCCGCCGACGCCTCGGTGCGGCGGCCCTCGCGCGAACTCTTCGGTGACGGCTTCTTCCTGACCGACGCGGACATGGACTGGTTCCTGGACCAGTACGCGCCCGAGCCCGCGGACCGCACCGATCCGCGCCTGTCGCCGCTGCTCGCGGCGGACCTGGGCGACCTCGCCGGCCTGCCGCCCGCGTACGTCGGCACGGCGGGCTTCGACCCGCTGCGGGACGAGGGGGAGGCGTACGCGGAGGCGCTGCGGGCGGCGGGGGTGGCGGTGCGGCTGAGCCGTCAGCCGGACCTCATCCACGGGTACGCCAACTACATCGGCGTCGGCCACCGGTTCCGCGAGGCGACGGCCGAGGCGGCGGAGGCGCTGCGAAAGGCGTTGGGTGCCGGGTAGCGCGTGTGCGCACGGATCCGGCGCCTGGATGTGACGCACGGATGTGGCGTACGGATCTGACGCCCGGACGGGGCTCGTCGGAGGTTTCGGCGGGCCCCGTCCGGCGTTTCGGCGGGCCCCGTCCGGCGTTTCGGCTGCCTGTCGTGCCAGGGCGCTCGTCGGTGGCCGTGCGCCCGCAGGGGCGTGCACCTGTCGGGTGCTGCGCAGGGGGTTCTCGGGAACGGGCTCTTATTGTACTGTCCGTCTAATAAGCGGGTGAGCGGGCACCCGCAGGAGCAGGCCCCTGGAGGCAGTCATGGCTCTCACCGACGCGACGACCGGAGCGACCACGGGCGGGACCGCCGGAGCAACGGCCGGAGCGTCGGTCGACGCGACGACCGGCGCGCCGGTCGGTCGTCCCGATCGCTCGCACGCGCACACCGCGGCCGACGACGACGTCTCGAAGCGGCTGCTGGAGTCCGCCGCCACCCTCTCCTACGACCCCTCGACCGAGATCGACTGGAACGCGCCCCTCCCGGACGACCACTACGGCCTCAACCCGGAGTGGAGCACCCTCTACGGCACCAGGTTGTGGGACGAGATGACCGAGCAGCAGCGGGTCACCCTCACCCGGCACGAGGTCTGCTCGATCATGAACACCGGGATCTGGTTCGAGATGATCCTCCAGCAGATGGTGTTGCGCGACCAGTACCTCAAGAACCCGGCCAGTGCCGAGTTCCAGTTCGCCCTCACCGAGATCGCCGACGAGTGCCGGCACTCGATCATGTTCGCCCGCGCCTGCGAGAAGATGGGCGTCCCCGCCTACCGGCCCAACAGGCTGATCGCCCAGGCCGGGCGCGCCTTCAAGGCGCTCGCGAAGGGCGAACTCGCCTACGGGGGAATCCTGGTGGCGGAGGAGGTGCTCGACGTCATGCAGCGCGACTGGATGCGCGGCGAGAACGTCCTGGAGATCGTCCGCGGCACCTCCCGGATCCACGTGGTCGAGGAGTCACGGCACATGAAGTTCGCCCGGCAGGAGATCCGCGAACGCATGCGCCACGCCGGCCCCGGCCGCCGGCGCGCCTCGGCCACCGGGATCGCCGTCGGCGCGTACGTCATCGTCAGCAGCATGGTCCACCCCGGGGTCTACCGGGCCGCCGGGCTCGACGTCGAACGGGCGCTCGCCGAGGCGCGGGCCAACGAACACCGCAAGGCGATGATGCGCACCAGCTCCCGCCACCTGATGGCCTTCCTCGCGGAGACCGGCCTGATCACCGCCCGGTCGGCCGCCATCTACCGCCGGGTGAACATGCTCTGACGTTCCGTCAGTCCGTCGACCCGGGCGCCCGCCCACCCCACCACCGCGCAGCGAGGACCCCACCCGCGCCATGGCCTACGCGATCACCCAGACCTGCTGCAACGACGCCTCCTGCGTCTCCGTCTGCCCGGTCAACTGCATCCACCCGACCCCGGACGAACCGGAGTTCGGCACCACCGACATGCTGTTCATCGACCCCGCCGCGTGCATCGACTGCGGTGCCTGCGCGGACGCCTGCCCGGTCGACGCGGTGTTCCCCGTCGACCGGCTGCGCGGCCCCGACACCGTGTTCGGCGACCTCAACCGCGACTGGTACCGCGACCACCCCAACGACCACGCCTGGGGCGCGCCGACCTTCCCGCGCAGCCTCCCCGACGGCCTCGGCACCCTGCGCGTCGCCATCGTCGGCACCGGGCCCTCCGCCGGCTACACCGCGCAGGAGCTGCTGCGCAGCACCGGCGCCGAGATCACCATGATCGACCGGCTGCCCGTCACCGGCGGCCTGCTGCGCCACGGCGTCGCGCCCGACCACCAGTCCACCAAGCGGATCGCGGAGAGCTTCGCCAGCGTCTTCCACGACCCCAGACTGCGGATGCACCTCAACGTGGAGGTCGGCACGGACCTCACCCACGAGGAACTCGCCGCCCACCACCACGCCGTCGTCTACGCGGTCGGCGCGGCCGCCGACCGGCGGCTCGGCATCCCCGGCGAGGACCTGCCCGGAAGCCTGCCCGCGACCACCTTCGTCGGCTGGTACAACGCCGAGCCGACGGTGCCGGCCGACGCCGTCGACCTGACCGCCGAACGGGCCGTGGTCGTCGGCAACGGGAACGTCGCCGTCGACATCGCCCGCATCCTGCTCACCGACCCGGACCGGCTCGCCGCCACCGACATCGCCGACCACGCCCTCGCCGCGCTGCGCCGCAGCCGGGTGCGGGAGGTGGTGCTGCTCGCCCGGCGCGGGCCCGGACAGGCCGCGTGGACCAGGGCGGAGTTCCTCGCGCTGCGGCGCCTGCATGGCGTCGAGGTGGTGGTCGAGGACCACCCGGAGGTGCGGGCGGCGATCGAGACGGCGGCGCCGGACTCGCAGGCCGCACTGCTGGCCGGACTGCCGCTGGTGCCCTTCGACGGAGGCGATGCACCGCGGCCGGGGCGGCGGATCGTGCTGCGCTTCCTGTCCGCGCCGACCGCCCTGAGCGGGGCGGCGGAGGTGGACGGGTCGGTCACAGCGGTGCGGCCCGGCGGTGCCGGCGCTTCCGGGGCGGTCGGTGCGGTCGGTGCTGCCGGGGCGGTCGGGCGCGGGCGGGTCGAGGCCGTGAGTGTCGTCCGGACCACCATGGCGGCCGGCGACCGGGCCGAGCCCACCGGGGAGACGGACGTCCTCCGGGCCGGACTGGTCGTGCGGTCCATCGGTCACCGGGGCGTGCCGGTGCCGGGCCTGCCCTTCGACGAGCGGACGGCGACCGTCGCGCACCTGGGCGGCCGGGTCGTCGACCCGGCGACGGGGCAGCCCGTGCCGGGGACGTACGTGGTCGGCTGGGCCAAGCGCGGACCGTCCGGCGGGATCGGCGCCAACCGGGCCTGCGCCCGCGAGACCGTGGACGCGCTCCTCGACGACGCCGCGGCCCGGGTGCTGGCCGCCCCGGCGGGGACCCGCAAGGACCTCGACCGCCTCGTCCACCGCCGCCGCCCCGACGCCGTCGGCCTCAGGGAGCTGCGCGCGGTGGACCGTGCGGAACGCGCCCGGGGAGCAGCCGAGGGCCGCCCCCGGGTGAAGCTCGCCACCGTCCCGGACCTCCTGGCAGCCTCTCGCCGGAAGTAGCCGCCCGGGCGGGTGGGGCGGCCTCAACGAATATGTAGGCCGGTCTACAGATTCATGGCTCATGGCGTAGAGGGCTGAGCCCGTGCGTCGCACGGCGGGCGCGAGAAGTCGGGCCGGTCGACTTCTCGCGCTCTTGCCTGCGACCGGGCGCGACGAAAGCGAATATGTAGGCCGGTCTACAGATTTCATCCTCGCTGTGGGAGTGAAGGTGAGTAGGAAGGTGAGCAGGAAGTCGGCTGGGTCGACTTCCTGCTCAATGGGGCACAGTGCCGCGCGGCAGTCGCGCCGGGGAGTTCTCAGGAATTATGTCGGTCGGTCTACATAGTCGCTGTTGCTGGGTCGAAGATGGGCCAGAGCGCGTAGGAAGTCGGCTGGGTCGACTTCCTACGCTTGCGCGCGGCTGCGGGCCCATTCCTGTAGACCGGTCTACATAATCCCCCCCCGTGTAGCAATTTGGGCCCGCGGCAGGGTTGATGCCGGGGCCGTGGGATTGACACCGCCGTGTCCCGGTGTGGGTGGGGTGCGTTGGGTGGGTGTGAGTGCTTTTGGGGTGATGCCGGCGTCTCGACGGGAGCCGGTCGAAGAAACGTTCCTGCAGGACGCTGAGAGCTCGCTGCAGTTCGAGCCGGACGTGCCCATCTACGCCGAACTGGCACGGGCGTGGCGGGCCGAGGGGCGGACGGTCCCCGGGTTGCCGGATCCGGTGTGGGAGGCGCTCACCGAGCCGGGCGGGTACGGGTGACCGACAGCAGGAGCGGCCCTCAGCCTGAGCGCTCTGCTTCCGGGCCGGCTTCCGGGCCGGCTTCCGGTTCGGCTTCCGGTTCGGCTTCCGGGCCGGTTTCCGGGTCGAGATCCGGGTAGAACTGCCGGGCCCAACGACGGAACAGCCCGATCGACCGTTCCCCGGGGACGAGCCGCGGCTGTGTCAGGTACCGCTTGTGCGCCAGGACCGGCCGGTCCTGCTTGATGATCCGTACGGAGGCCTGCAGCGCCACCCAGGAGGCCAGTCGGTCGGCAGCCCCGGAGACCAGACCGGAGACCAGACCGGAGACCAGACCGGAGGCCCCACCGGTGAGGTCGACCGTGCCCGCCGTGCCACCGGTGGAGCCGGTCGCGACCGCGAACCGCACCCTGGTCCGCCAGGGCCCGACCGGCGTCGGCAGCACCCACACCCGCAACGCGGCCCCCAGCTCCGGCAGTTCGGCGACCAGCCGCATCATCCCGAGCCCCGCCGGCGTCACCGGCTGGTCCAGGGCGACCGCCCCCGGCCCGGGGAACCGGGTGGTGGTGCGCTGGTGGACGGTGAACAGCGGTCCGTCGACCTCGGGCGGCGCCGTCTCCCGGGTGTCCAGCCCGTGCAGCACGGCGACGTGCCGGAAGTCCACGCTGTTCTCCATCACCTCCTGCGGGTGGGAGAGCACTTCGCCGCTCCACCACGCGCGCGGCCGCACCCCCACCGGCGGCGGCAGCTGCCAGGTGGGCGGCCCGTCGTCGGGTCCGCTCCAGACGAACAGCGCGCCGTCGCGTTCGCACAGGTGGCGTCCGGTCAGTCAGGCCCGCAGCAGGGCGCCGTCCGGCGCGCCGGTGCAGGAGCCGTCCAGGCCGAAGGCGAAGCCGTGGAACGGGCAGACCAGTTCCTCGCCGCGGACGGTGCCGCCCGCCCCGAAGTGCGCGCCCAGGTGCGGGCAGTGCGGCCCGATCGCGCGCACCACGCCCCGCCCGGTCCGGTACAGCACCACGTCCTCGCCCATCAGCCGGGCCGTGCGCACCCGCTCGGGCGGCAGGTCCCGTACGCGGCCGACGCAGAACCAGCCGCTCGGGTACGGCAGCGGGGCGGGGCGGCCGGCGCGCTGGGCCATCGGTCACCTCTTCGGCTCGGGTCCTGCCGGGCACGTCTCCCGGGCCGGCTACCCGGCGGGATCCGGGCCGACCACTGGTCCGGCCGGTACGGCCCGCGGCCCGGTGGCCGGCCGGGCGGCCGGTTTGACGGCGGTGTGGACGTACCAGGCGATGTACTCCCGGACCGCGTACATCTCCACCGTGGAGCGGAGGTTGAGCCAGCGCGCCGGATCGCCCACCCGGCGCAGCACCGCCCACGGCAGGCGGAAGTACGCGTACACCGCCTCCGAGGTGGGCTCGTAGTATGGCGTCGCGTCCAGCGCCTCCTCGACCTCGAAGCCGGCGTCGGCGAGCAGCTGCGGCATGTTGCGGGCGTGGTAGATCTTCGCGCCGGGGAACACCATGGCGTCCAGGTACGGTTCGAGCACCGAGCGGGCCTGCGGGGTGAGTTCGTCCAGCGGCACGGTGCTCATCGGGCCGAGCAGCACCAGCCGCCCGCCCGGGCGCAGCACTCGGTGGAACTCGGCCAGCGCGCGTGGCGGGTCGTAGGAGTGGACGAGCGTCTCCATCGAGTACGCGCCGTCGAAGGTGTCGTCCTCGAAGGGGAGTCGGTGGTAGTCGCCCCAGGAGAACGACGGCGGAGCAGCAGTCCTGGCCCCGGCCCCGCCCCCACCCGCGGCCCGGGCGCTGAGCCGGCGGGCCTCGGCGAGGTGGATGTCGAGGACGTCGACGCCGGTCACGGCGAGCCCGAACCGGTCCGCCATGGCCCGTGCCACCACCCCCGCCCCGCACCCGGCGTCGAGCACCGAGGCGCCGGTCGGCAGTGCCAGCTTGCGGCCGAGCACGTCCTCCAGCTGCCGCTGGGCCCGCCACAGCCGCCACTTCGACTGCCCCGGTTCCGTCCACCCCCAGTGGCGGGCGTTCCTGGCCACCCGGGTGTAGAAGAGCCGGCTGCCGGTGCGCCCGTAGACCCGGCGCAGCCCGGTGAGATCGAGTTCCTGAGCGCCCATGCGGTCAAGCTAGCCGCGGGCCGCGGTTCCACCCGGTCGCGCCACGCGCGGAGGCCTCGCGGGGCGCGATAGTGCGGTCGTAGGACCAGCTGATCACGAGACTGGTCGGTTCGGCCCGGGGTGAGACCGGCCGTGTGCCGCAACCTGCCTGGCCACGCGGCGTTGAACCGCCACGAACCGGCAACGAACCGGCAACGAACCGGCCGTGAACCGGCCATGAACGACAACCACGTGCCGCTCGGCGCCCGGCCGGGTCTCTCGCCGGCGGCGGACACCCGAGCGGCTCCCGACCGCCACATCACCAAGGCGTGCCATGTCGTGGCGATCGACGGTCACCGGGTCGCGCCGATCGAGGCGACCGAACTGGTGGCGCTCGCCGACATGCCCGATGCGGCGGTCGTGTCGGGGAGCCGGCGGGGCCACCGGTCGGAGAGCGCGGTGAACCGGGACTTCGCGACCACACTCCGACTGCGGCCCGAGGAGGCCGGCGTGGTCGGGCCGCCCGTCGTCCTCGGGGTGGAGAGCCTCCGCCGGGAGCCGGGCCGCCGCGGCGGCGAGGGCCGACTCGGCCTCGCGGGAGTCCAGTGCATCGACGGATTCCAGCGGCTGGTCACGATCGCCCACCTCGCCCGCGAGCTGCCGCCGGAGGTGCCGGCCCAGGCGGTCCTCCGGGTCGCCATCGTCGCGGGGGGGGAGAGAGAGATCGCGACCGGATCCGCGAACCGTGTGACGAAGCCGCCCATCGACTCGACCCCCTCGTACCCCGGGACGACCTCGCGCGGTGTCCGCGCCTCCTCGTCGTGCGGGAGGAGTCCCGGAAGGAGGGCGGCTACTTCGATCCGCGGCGGGGCATCCTGGCCGGACCGCACCCGGTCGGGTGGACGGACCCCATCCACGACCGGCTGCCGGCGGAGACCGACCGGATCGCGCACCTGCTGGTCGCCTCCTACGAGCGGCTGCGCGGGTCGGACCACGTGTTCGAGTCGGCGGCACCCGAGCTCGACCTGCGGCTGGAGCTGGCGGACGTCGTCCTGGGCCGGTCGTCGCCGTCACTGCTGCCAGGGGCGCCGCAGCTCCTCCCAACGGGCCGCCTGGGGTTCGGTGAGCCGGCCGCGGAGGGCGGCGAGTTTGAGGAGCTGGGCCTCGGCGTCGGCACCGAGGGGCTGGGCCTCGGCGCGGTAGTGGTCGGTGAGCAGGGCGTCGAGTTCGGGGCGGGTGAGGGCCGGGTCGAGGCGCTGGGCGAGTCCGGTCATGGTGCGGTAGGAGCCCTGCAGGAGGAACGGCGGCTCGGTGCGGGTGCGGTCGTCCTGGGCGGCGGAGGCGAGGTAGGCGCGGTTGACGTCGAGGACGGTGGCGCGCAGGTGGAGCAGGCCGGCGAGGGTGGCGGTCATCCGTTCGACCTCGGCGGCGGGCCAGGAGCCGGTGAGGGTGCCGGGGGAGGCGCCGGGGGTGCCGGCCGCGCGGGCGAGCAGGGTGTCGAGGTCGGCGCGGTCGGCGGTGGCGAGCGGGGCGAGGTGGGGGTTGGCGGGGAGGGCGTTCTCGACGAAGCTGAGGGCGAAGAGGTCGTCGCGCCCGGCGATGACGTCGCCGAGGTTCCAGACGTCGGCGCGGTTGGCGAGCATGTCGGGCAGCCGGAAGAGCCGGCCGGACTCGGTGTACGGGTTGGCGGCCATGACGACGGCGAAGCGCTTGCCGCGCAGGTCCCACTCGCGGGCCTCGCCGTCCCAGACGCCGTCGATCCTGCGCTGGGCGTCGCAGAGCGGGATGAAGCGCTGCAGGAACTCGGGCGAGGTGTGCTGGACGTCGTCGACGTAGAGCAGGACGTTGCTGCCCGCGTGGAGGGCGAAGTTGAGCTTCTCGAGCTCGCGCCGGGAGGTGGCGTCGGGGGCCTCGGCGGGGTCGAGGGAGGTGACCCGGTGGCCGAGTGCGGGGCCGCTGACGGTGACCAGCAGCAGGCCGAGCCGTTCGGCGAGGTACTCGACGAGGGTGGTCTTGCCGTAGCCGGGCGGAGAGACCAGGAGGAGCAGGCCGCTGCGGTCGACGGGGCCCCCGGCGGTCGCGGTGCCGAGCTGCTTGGCGAGGTTGTCGCCGACCAGCGGCAGGTAGACCTCGTCGATGAGCCGGTTGCGGACGAAGCCGTCGAGCGGGGCCGGGCGGTACTGGTCGAGCCGTAGCCGGGCGTGCTCGGTGGCGAGCAGATCGCCGCGCAGGCGTTGGTAGGCGCGGTACCCGGGGACGTCGTCCCGCTCGAACTCGGCCACCCGGGCGAGGAGTTCGTCGAGACGGAGGTCGAGGGAGCCGGCGGTGACGCGGGGGTGGTCGCCGAGGAGTCCGGTGGGCCGGGCGGTGACGGCGCCGTCGGCGGGGCGGCGCGGCAGGTCGGGGCAGAGGAGGACGGCGGTGGCCTCGGCGAGGTCGGCCGGGTCGGCGTCGGCGCTGCCGGAATCCAGCCAGGCCCGGGCGAGTTGGCGACGGGCAGGGAGGAGCCCGGGCTCGTCGGGGAGGGCGGCGAGGGCCTCGGTGAGGCCGGCCGACTCGGGTGCGGCGCGGAACTTGTCGAGCAGGGCGGACGCCCCGGGCGATAGCGCGAACGCCGTTTCTGCGGAGGCGAGTTCGGCCACCAGATAGGGGCCGGCACCGGCTGGGTCGCCGGCGCCGCCCGCGGGCTGGCCGCCGGGGCGGGCCCCGGGCAGCACCTCGGCCGCGAAGTCGGCTACGGCGGAGTCGAGTTCGGCGGCGAGCGCGTCCAGGGCCGGGACGGCGCCGAAGGCCTGGCGGGCGAGGCCGAGCGACCGGGCCCGGGTGTGCCACACCAGTCGCTGCCGCTGGTCGGCTCCGTGCGCCCAGTACAGCTGCGCGGCTGCCCGGGCGGCCGCCGGGTGGCGCAACAGGCCCGCCTCGGCGTGGAGTTCCAGCAGGGTGCGCAGCAGCAGCGCCGCGTCATGGTCGTGCACGCCGCGCTGGTAGCCCTCGTCGGGACGCCGTTCGACGGCGCGGCGGACCACCTCCAGCAGGTCGCCCTCCGCCCGGAGCGCGTCCAGCCCGTTCGGCCCGCCGGACCCGCCCGACGCGCCGGACCCGCCCAACGCGCCCAGCGCACCAGGGCCGCCGAGCCCGCCCGAGCCACCGGCCTCACCCGCCCTACCCGCCTCGGCCGCCAGCAGCAGGCTCGCGGCGAGGTACTCGGCCCGGTAGAGCGCGGGCGTCTCGGAGGGCAGCGGCCGGTCCCAGTACCGCTCGGTGGCGGCGAAGGCGGGGTCGGTGACGGGGGAGCGGTAGTCGGTGCCGGTGAGGGTGAAGGCGGGGCGGCCGCGCCAGGGGACGAGGGTGAGTTCGGGCCGGTGGGTGGTGACGGCGAACAGGTGGCGGCCCAGCCGCAGGGTGCCGGGGCCGTCGCCGGCGAGTTCGGCCCGGTCGCGCAGCGCGCGGTGGGCGCGGCTGCGGGCGGCGCGCAGCCGTCCGGTCAGCTCCTCGGCCCGGACGCGGTCGCCGAGCGCGGTCAACTGGGCTGCGAGGTCGCGGAGTTTGACGGCGGTCGGGTCGGCGGCGAGGGCCGCGTCGATCTCGGCGGGGGCGTCCAGGGCGGACAGCCGGCGGTGCAGGGTGTCGAGGACGCGCTCGGCGGAGGCGGCGAGCCGGTCGGCGCGGCGGGCCCGTTCGTCGAGCAGGTGCTGGCGGCGGGCGGTGAGGGCGTCGTGGACGGCGGTGCGTCGCTCGGTGAGCTGTTCGCCCAGGGCGGGGTCGGCGTCGGCGAAGCGGGTCTCCAGCTGCTCGATCCGCAGCAGGAGCCGGCCGAGCTGGTCGTCGCAGTCCTCGGGGGTGTCGGCGGCGGCGAGCGCGGCGGTGGTGGCCTGGGCGAGCAGGGCGGTTTCGGCGGCGAACTCGGCGGCGGCCTCGCGGGTGCGCAGTTCGCGGCGGCGGACGGTGAGGGTGGCGCGGGCGCGGTTGAGCAGGCCGAGGACGTCGGCGAGCCGGTCGAGGATGGCGGTGCGGGTGGTGGCGTCGGCCAGGTCGAGGGTGCCGACGAGTTCCGAGACGGTCTGCAGCGTCTCGCCCTGTTCCGTGAGCCGCGCGGCCAGCGGGTCGGCCTCGGCGGCGGTGGCGATGGCGGCGCACCGGTCGGCGAGTTCGTCGGCGCGCCGCCGGTGCGGGGCGAAGGCATCGGGTTCGGCGAGCCGGTCGACGGCGCGGGCGGCGGCTTCGGCCAGGCCTTCGGCGAGGTGGGCGGCGAGCGCGTCGATCCGGTCGGGGTCGGTGCGGGGCCGGTCGCGCAGGGCCTCGACCCGGCCCTGGGCACGGCGCAGCCCGGCGAGCCGGTCGACCCATTCGGTGGCGTCGGCGAGGGTCTCGCCGCGGGCGGTGCGCAGCAGGCCCTCGACGTGGTCGGCGCACTCGTCGGTCTGCCGGGCGGCGTGCGCGGTGAGTTCGGCGACGGCCTCGTACTCGGCGATGACCTGCCGGGCGGTGTCGCGGATCTCGGCGAGCGGCGCGGCGAGGTCGCCGAGGCCGGGCTGGCCGAGCCAGTGGTGCCGGTCGGCGGTGCGGGTGCAGGCGGCGAGGACGGCCTGGTGCCCGGCGGGGGTGTCGGCGCCGGCGGCGGCCAGCCGGGCCAGCGAGAGGCAGTCGGCGAGGCCGCGGACGAGGTCGGCGTTGCCGATGCGGGCGAGCGGCCCGGTGCCGGGCGGCTGGGCGGCGGCGTACTGCTCGCTGGTGAACGGGGTCTGCCACAGCTGGACGGGGTGCAGCCGGGTGGGGCCGCCCTCGGCCGGTCGCAGCGCGATCAGGGTGCCGTCGGGGAGCAGTGCGTACCCCTGGCAGGGCAGGGGGGCGGCGGTGTCCTGGCGGACGCTATTGTACGGCTGGAGCAGGGTGCGGCCGTCGGCGGGGGAGCGGAACTCGTACAGCACGTCCTCGCCGTTGGGCGAGACGAGGGTGCGTTCGTAGGCCAGGCCGTCGACGGGCTGGTCGAAGGTGCGGACGGTGCCGTCGGCGAGGTGGTGGCCGCCGGGGAAGGCGACGCCCTGGTCGGCGGGCAGCCGCAGGCAGGCCTGGCCGAGCGCGTCGATGCGGGTGATCCGGCCGGTGGGCAGGTGGCAGACGAGGTGCCGGACGGTGTGCTCCTGGTAGGGGCGCACGCGCACCAGCAGCAGGGGGCCGAGCCGGGTGTGGGCGATCTGCGCGTCGGCGAGGGTCTGCAGGGTCTCGGTCAGCGGCTCGTGGTGCAGGTCCCGGCCGTCGGGGGTGCCGAGGGTCAGCCGGCCGCCGTCGACGCCGATCCGCAGGTCGCCGCCGAGGTCGGCGCGGGGCGGGCTGCCGGGGGCGCCGGGCAGCTGGTCGTCGCGGGTGAGGGCGGTCCAGGCGAGCTGTTGTCCGTCGGCGGGGGTGTGGTCGCGTTCGCCGCGGCCGTCCTGGTAGACGGGCCGGCCGTGGTCGGCGAGCTGCCAGCGCAGGGCCCGGACGTCGCTCGCGGCGGGGCCGGTGCGGAAGACGGCGAGCAGCCGGCCGCCGACCGGGCGGAGCCGTTCCAGCCGGGCGTCGCGGAAGTAGCGCCGCAGGTCGGCGAGGTCCTGGCGCAGGCGCGGGTCGTCCAGCAGGGTGCCCTCGACGCGGGCGGGGGTGAGGTCGGGGTGGTGGAGGCTGAGGACGTCGTCGAGGCCGCCGGCCGTGCCGCCCGGCCCCCCGGTGCCCGCGAGGCTCCCCGCGTCGGACGGCGGTGCGGCGGAAACCGGGGACCCGGCGGACACCGGGGAGCCGGGCGCAGGGTCCGGGGAGCCGCCGCCCGGCCGGGTGCCGAGCAGCAGCAGCCCGCCGGCGGCGGTGAGGTCCTGCGGGAGGCGCTCCCGCGCGGTGGTGAGGCGGCCGGTGCCGGTGAGCCGGAGCAGGCCGCCGCCGAACTCCGCCACCCGGCGGGCGTTCAACGCCTGGGCCCGGTCGGCGAGTTCGGCGGCGGACCGGGCGAGTCGGCCGCGCAGGACCTCGTAGGTGCCGGCGTCCGGCCGGGCGTCGAGGGGGTCCACGTCAGTTCCTCGGTCTCGTGCGTCGCGATGGTGCGGTGTGTGCGGTGTGTGCGGTGTGTGCGGTGCCGCGCGGGGGTGCGGGGTGCGGGGTGCCGCGCGAAGCGGTGCCGGCGCGGGTGGGGTGCGGTGCGGCCGTCCGTCGCCGGCCGCACCCCCCGCACCGGTGGTTCACCTGCTGCCGTTGACCGCCGCCAGCGACCCGACCGGGGTCTCGGCGAGGCCGAGCTTCTGAGCGGAGGACAGCAGCTGGCGCAGCTGTCCGGCCTGCTCGCCGCCGCCCGAGCCGATCATGCGCATCAGCAGCGCGGACACCGTCAGGTTCTGCACGTCCGCGGTGGAGACCGAGGAGAGCACCCTGGTCAGGTCCTCGGTGAAGCTGGCGCTGCCGTCCAGCCAGGGGGCGGCGAGCGCCTGGGCGGTCTGCGAGTGGCCGACGAAGGCGTCGACGCTCTTGGCGGCCGTCACCGACTGCACCAGACGGTCGAAGAACACCCCGTCCCCGCCCACGATGTCGATCTTGGCCTTCTCGAGGCCGGCCGCGACCAGCGCCGCCTGAGCCTCGGCGATCTGCCGCTGGGCGTCGAGCCCGGCCAGCCGGACGTCCTTCTCGGCCGCGAGCCGCAGCCGGTACTCCTCGTGCCCGCGCGAGGCCTCGTCGAGCTTGGCCATCGCCGCGGCCTTCTCGGTCAGGCCCTCGGCCTCCGCCTTCAGCCTGGCGCCGACCTCCAGGGCGGCGGCCTTCGCCTTCTCGGTCTGGACGACGGCCTCGGCGCGGCCGACCTTCTCCACCGCGGCGGCCTCCTGCTCGCGCACCTGCACCTGGGCCAGGCCCTCGGCGGCGGCCTCCGCCCGGATGCCCTCGGCCATCCGGATCTTGGCGGTCGCGTCCAGTTCGGCGGCCTGCTGACGGGCCTCGGCCATCACCAGGGCCTCGCGGGCCTTGTGCGAGGCGGCCTGCTCGGCGGCCTCGGCGGCCTTGATGTCCTTGACGAGCCGCTCCTGCGCCTCCGCCTCGGCCTGGATGACCACGGCCTTGCGCACGCGCTCCGCCTCCTCGGTGGCGCGCAGCGTCTTGACGGCCTCCTCCTGCTCGGCGACGGTCCGCTCCACCGCGACCCGCTCGCGGACCACGTCGGCGACCTCCCGCCGGCGGGACTCGACCTCCTTCTGCTTGGCCATCGAGGCGAGTTCGGTCTCCCGGTCGCGGCCGATGACCTCCAGCAGGCGGTCCTTCTCGATCCGCTCGTTCTCCACGGCGATCACCCGCTCGCGGTTCTTCTGCGCCACCGCGACCTCGCGGGCCTGGTTCTCCCGCTGCACGCCGAGCAGCTCCTCGGTGCGCAGGAACGCGGTCTGGGCGTTCAGCCGCTCCTCCTCCTGCACCCGGGCGATCACCGCGTCCTCCTTGGCCCGCAGCGTCTCGATCTCGCGGCGCTGGCGGATCTCGGCGTCGGCCTGGCGGCGTTCGAGTTCCAGGACGGTCTCCCGGGCGTCCACGTTCTGCCGGGTGATCTCCTTCTCCTCGGTGCGCTGGTACTCGTTGGTGCGCACGTGCTCGATCGCGGTCAGCTCGGTGATCTTGCGGATGCCCTGGGCGTCCAGGATGTTGTCGGCGTCCAGCTGGCTCATCGGGGTCTGCTCGAGGTGGTCGATGGCCGCGTCCTCGAGGGTGTAGCCGTTGAGGTCGGTGCCGATGACCGCGATGATCTGGTCCCGGAACTCGTGCCGGTGGGTGTAGAGGTCGGTGAAGTCCAGCTGCTTGCCGACGGTCTTCAGGGCCTCGGCGAACTTGGCGGCGAAGAAGTCCTGGATGGCGGCCGGGTCGCTCGCCCGGACGGTGCCGATCGACTGCGCGACCTTGACGACGTCCTCGACGGTCTTGTTGACGCGCACGAAGAACGAGATCCGGATGTCGGCCCGGATGTTGTCCCGGCAGATCAGCCCGTCCCGGCCGGCCCGGTGGATCTCGACCGTCTTGGCGGTGATGTCCATCAGTTCGGCCTTGTGCAGGATCGGCAGGACGATCGCGCCGGTGAACGTGACGTCCACCTTCTTGGTCCGGGAGACGATCAGTGCCTTGCCCTGCTCGACCTTCTGGAACAGGCGGCCCACGAACAGCAGCAGGGCGAGCACGATGAGCAGGACGACGGCGACGAGAACGCCGAAACCCACGGCGATGGTGTCCATCACGGAGTCCTTTGACGAGATGGTGCGAAGGTGAGAGGTGGTCGGTGGGGCGGTGTGGTCGGGCGGTGCGGGTGGTGGGAGGCGCCGGCCGGAACGGCACGGGGGCACGGGCGGTCCGGGGGCGGCCGGGCCGGGGGGCGGTGCACCGGCCCGCCTGCCCGCCCGCGCAGGCCGGGAGCCCGGGGGCCGCGCAGGCCGGGAGCCCGGGGGCCCGTGAGCCCGTGAGCTCTACCCGTCGGGGAGGTCCGGGTCGAACGGCGCCACCAGGAAGTGCTCGCCGTCGGTGTCGTAGTCGAAGATCAGCGCGGTGCGGCCGGCCGTCAGCCCGGGCTCGTCGTCGAGCGTCCGGACCTGGACGGTCGCGGTGGAGCCGTCCCAGGCGGTCACCTCGGCCTGTCCGAAGCCGGTCGTCACCCGGCCGGTCCGGACCACGCAGACGCGGCCGACGAAGTCCCCCCGGGTCACCGGGCGGTCCTCGGGGAACAGCCGGGACAGCGGCCGGACGAGCAGCCGCGTGCCCGCCCACGAGGCGACCAGCGCCACGGCGAACACGCCGCCGCGGGCCGGCGCCCCCGAGGTGAGGACGGTGCCGGCGAGGCTGACGAACCAGGCGAGCGCGACCAGCAGCGAGACCGCCACCGTCACCGGTACCCCACCGAGGCCCAGCGCGCCCAGCACACCCCCGTGGTGATGGGCGCCGCGACCCTCCCCGTCGTGTCCGCCCCGCTCGCCGGAGCCCCCGTTCCCCCCGTGCGCCGCGCTCCCCCCGGGCGCGGCACGCCCCCCGTTCCCCCCGTGGGCGGCGTGCCCCCCGCCACCGTGCCCGACGTGACCCGCGTGCCCGCCATGACCGGCGCCGAGGTGCCCGCCATGACCGGCCCCGAGGTGGTGACCGGCCCCCAGGTGGTGTCCGGCGTCGAGGTGTCCGCTGCCGTGCCCCGCGTGCGGGGCGTGGAAGCCCAGCCCGCCGAGCAGCATCAGCAGCCAGTAGCCGACGACCACCACCAGCGCGAAGCTGAACAGCGCCGTCGGGAAGGCCAGCGCGGCCGCGAAGAAGTCCCCCGTCCCGGCCACGCTCCCCCACCTCTCCGACGGCGCCGCACCTCGGCGCCACGGAGATCGTGACAGCGGACGGGCCGTCCGCACATTGCCAGGACCCGGCAATCTTTACGGCCTGTTGACACCCTGGAACGAGCGTTCCGCCCGCCACCGGAACGACCCGGCAACAGGACGGCTGCAGAAGCGCGACAGCGACCCGGTCCGGCCGCCCCGCGCCGCGGACGCCCCCGAGGCTCGCCGGCCCCGCGTTCCCGCCGAGCCGCCCCCCGCTACAGCGGCTCCTCCGGCCAGTTGAGCAGCCGGGCCCCCATCGCCGCCGTCTCCAGGGTGAACCGCTGCAGCGCGTCCGACGGGTCGTACCCGGTGAGCGCCTTGATCCGTTCCAGCCGGTAGCCGAGCGTGCGCACGCTCAGTCCCAGCCGGCGGGCCGCCTCCGCGTTCACGTACGCCGCCTCCGCCTGCACCGCGATGGTCTCCAGCAGCGGACGGGCGCCGCCCCGTGCCTCGCTCAGCGGGCCCAGCACGCTGCGCACCAGGTCGGCCATCGCGGCCCGGTCGCGCATCAGCACGGGGAACACCAGCAGTTCCTCGGCCTTCAGTTGGCGTGCCGGGAGGTCCAGCCGGCTCGCGTAGTCCAGTGCGTCCAGGGCCTCCTCGTAGCTGCGCAGGACCCCGCTCGCCCCCGAGTGCCGACGCCCGGTCGCCACCCGCAGCACCGGGCGGTAGCCGGGGCCGGGGCGCAGCGTCAGGTCCGCGAACGCCTCCAGCACGGCCCGCTCGGAGTCCGGGGCGATGCACACCAGCCGGCCGTCCTTGCTGGCCAGCAGGACGTCCCGTTCGCCGAACCGCCCCACCAGTTCCCGTTCCACCCGGTTGACGAGCGGGTGGACGTCGGCGAACGGCTGGTCGCCCACCGCGACGGCCACCGTGTAGGCGCCCGCGAGCCGCAGCCCGAACCGCTCCGCGCGCTCGGCCAGCAGGCCGAGGTCGGCCCGGCCGTACAGCAGGTCGTCGATGAACTCCCGCCGGGCCGCCTCCTCCTGGCGGACCGCCATGCGCTGCGCGCGCTCGTGCCCCTCGCCGAGTGCGGCGAGCGCGGCGTCGGCGGCGGTCAGCACGGCGTCGCCCATCCGCCGCAGCTCGCCGACGGCGCTCGCGGCGGTGATGCCCGGCAGCGTCTGCCAGGCCCGCCGGGTGGCCGACAGGCAGTGCGAGACCAGCTCGCGCAGCCCGTACCCGGCCTCGGCGCTGTGCTCGCCCAGTGTGCGCAGGCGGTCCAACTCGTCGCGGCGCAGCAGTCTCCCGGTGCGGGAGACGTCGGCCAGCAGTGTGAGGTACACCTCGGCCAGTTCGGCCGGTACGTCGTGCGCCATCCCTTCGGACATCGCCGTGCTTCGCCCCCCGTGACACCTGATGATCCGGCATGATCCGGCGCGGAACCCTAGCAGGATCCATACGGCCCGAACCGTTGCGGGGTGGGCTCCCGGTCTGCTGCCGCCGGAGTCGTGGCCAGGGCCGACGGACGTGCCGGAGAGCGGACGCGCTGCCGTTCCCGACCCCGCCGCCGCCCCGAACCCGTCGCTCCCGCGGACCCCGCCACCCCGACCCCGCCGCTCCCGCGGACCCCGCCGCCCCGACCCCCGCTCGGGGCCCCGCCTCACCGCTCCCGCCACCGCCTCCGTCAGGGCTCGCGGAAGTGCAGCACGAAACGGGCGCTGCTGCCGTCGATCCGCCGCCGTACGTAGAGCGCCGGGGCACCGTCCGGGGTGCAGCTGACGCCCTCGCGGACCAGCAGGGCGGTGCCCGGCGGCACGCCCAGCAGCTCGGCGTCGGTGAGGTCCGCGCCGACCGCCCCGAAGGCCCGCCAGTCGTACTCCAGCTTCACCCCGGCGGCCCGGGCCAGGTCCAGCACGAGGTTCCCGGGCCGGCCGGGGCGGACCAGGTCAGCCGGGAGCGGGCCGAACGGCACCCAGTAGCTGCACGCGGCGCGGGGCCGCCCGCCGAGGCGGATGACGGTGTCCACCCGGGACAGTTCGGCCGTGCCGCGCCCCAGCTGCCGGGCCGCCTCCTCGTCCTCCGCCGAGCCGGCCACCGGCGGGGCGCCCAGCACGAACTCGCCGTCGCCGCCCGGCGCGTCGGGCAGCGCGGTGTGCACGCTGCCCAGGTCGAACCGCTGGCTGCGCGGGTCGACCGCGATCGACACGCGGACGGCGGGCGGGCGGACGAAGGTGCCCACGCCCCGCCGGATCTCGACCACGGCGGCGCGCTCCAGCTCCGCGACCGCCTGCCGGACGGTCAGCCGGTTCACCCCGAACTCGGTGCTCAGCTCGGGCTCGCTCGGCAGCCGGGCGCCGGCCGGGTAGGTGCCGGCGTCGATCCGCTCCTGGAGGCGCCGGGCCAGCCGGCGGTAGAGCGGGGTATCGGGAGGGTTCGTCGCCATACGCCCGATCCTACGAAGCCTCCCTCCGTTCGACGGGACTCGTGGGCGGGAGTGGGATGGAGGGGTGTCGCGGTCCGCGTCGGCTTGCCCGGCACCCCGGGGAGGGGCTAGACATCTAGACGTCTAGATGTCCTGCTCTTCCTTCGTCCGGATCCACCCGAAAGGCCCGCGCATGTCCCTGGTCAACTTCCGCGACCCCGCCGTCCTCAGCGACCCCGACGGCCGGCGGATCCGCCCCGGGGTGCTGTTCCGCTCCGCGCAGCCCTTCCCGGCCGCCGACGAGGCCACCGTCGCCCAGCTGCGCGGCTGCGACATCCGCACCGTCGTCGACCTGCGCGACACCCGCGAGACCGACCCCGCCGACTGGGCCGCCGCTGAGGCCGCCGGGATAGCCGTCGTCGCCGCCCCGGTGAACCCCGCCACCGACGGCCTCACCGAGCGGATGCGCACCATGGCCACCGCCGCCGACCTCGGCGACTGGTACATGCTGCTCGCCGAGTCCGCGCCCGGGGCCGTCGCCGCCGCCGTCGAGGCCGCCGCCCGCCCGGGCGCCGTCCTGCTCCACTGCGCCGCCGGCAAGGACCGCACCGGCCTGCTGACCGCCCTGCTGCTGGACCTCCTCGGCGTGCCCGCCGAGCGGATCGTGGCCGACTACGCCCGCACCGCCGACGCCCTCCCGCAGATCTTCGCCGGCCTCGCCGAACGCCACCGCACCGCGCTCAACGACCGGAAGGCCCGCGTCACCGACTCGGCCGGCCGTGAACTCGCCATCCCCGCACCGCTGCTGGAGGCCCCGGCCGAGGCGATGGCCGTCTTCCTCGACCGCGTCCGCACCCGTCACGGGGGCGCCGAAGCCTTCCTCCCCGCCTGCGGCGTGCCCACCGCGACCCTCGCCGCCTTCCGGGCCAAGGCGGCCGTCGTGACCGTCTGACGACGCCGGCCCGGGGCCGGGGACGCCGCACGGCGATGCCCCCGTCCCGGGCCTGTGCCCGACCCTGGCGTACGCCCCCGTCCGCGGCCCGGACCCCGCCGCCGCGAAGGGACGCCCGACGCCGGCCCCGGCGCCGCGGCGGCAAATCCCGTTGCGGCGGCGCCCGCCTCGCTGGCAGCCTGCGATCCACCCGCACGGGGGCGAGGGGGACAGGGACCGATGACCGCGCTGCGCGAGATCCGCGCCGACTTCGACGACCGGACGATCGTGCTGTACCAGGCGTACGCGCCCGCCGTTGCCGAACCGGCGCTGACTGCCGGGCGCTTCGTACCGCCGTTCTCCTTCGGGCGGATGACCTGGATCAAGCCGTCGTTCCGCTGGCTGATGCACCGCAGCAACTGGGCGCAGAAGCCGGGCCAGACCCGGGTGCTGGCCGTCCGGATCACCCGCGAGGGCTGGGAGGAGGCGCTCGCCCGGGCGGTGCCGACCACCGCGGACCCGGCCGGACTCGGGGGCGCCGAGGTGCACGTGCAGTGGGATCCGGAGCGGACGCTGCGCGGGGCCGCGCTCAACCACTACAGCATCCAGGTGGGCGTCGGCCGCTCGCTGATCCGCACCTTCGCCGAGGAGTGGGTCACCGGCATCACCGACCTCACGCCGCGGGTGCACCGGATCGCCGCGCTGGTCCGCACCGGGCAGTCGGCGAGGGCCCAGCGCCTGCTGCCGCCCGAGCGGCCGTACCCGGCACCCGCCGCGCTCGCCGCCCGCATCGGCCTCGGCTGACGGCTGACGGCGGACGGCGGACGGCTGACGTCCGGCCACCCGATCGTCAGCAGTCCGGCCCGCCCGGCCGGCCTAGCCGCCCCGCCCACCGCCCCCGGGCAGCACCGCCACCGCGAGCAGCGGGAACACCGCCGCCAGCGCGTACGCCCAGCCGTACCCCGCGGCCCCGATCAGCGCGCCGGCCGTCGGCGCCACCCCGGCCGCGACGGCGTTCTGCACGGTGGTGTGCAGCCCGAGCGCCCGGCCCGCCCAGGCGCCGCCCGCGTACTCGGCGACGGCGGTGAAGGACAGGCCGTTGGTCGAGACCGTCAGCACCCCGGCGGCCATCAGCGCCGCCGTGGCGGCCGCCGAGTGCGCGAGCGCCCCGGCGGCGAGTGCGGCCAGGACGGCCGCCGCGGTGAGCGCCAGCCGGCGCATCGGGCCGGTGCGGCTGCCGGCCAGGTCGGACCACCGCCCGGCCGCGAGCCGTGCGCCCGCCCCGGCCACCTGGACGCCGGCCAGCAGCGGACCGGCCGTCGACGGCGACCAGCCGCGTTCGTCGACCAGGAAGACCAGGGCGAAGACCGACACGGTGAACTGAGGCACCACCAGCAGCGTGGCCGCCCCGTGCAGCCGCCACAGGACCGGGGTGCGGTACGGATTGGCCGCCCGGCCGCCCGCGCCCGGTCCGGGCCGCGCGGGATCGCGGACCACCGCCGCGACCAGCAGCGCCGAGGCCGTGCTCAGCGCCCCCAGGACCGCGAGCGCCGTGGCCCGTCCGTGCGCGGCCAGCGGCGGCAGCAGCAGGGCGGCCAGCGCGACGCCCAGCGGCAGCGAGGTCTGCCGCAGGCCCATCGCGAGGCCGCGCTGCCGGGCCGGGAACCAGCCGAGGATCAGCCGCCCGCTCGACGCGTGGGCGGAGGCCCCGGCCGCGCCCGCCAGCAGGAAGCACGCGCCGAGGGCGACCGTCCCGTGTACCGTCGTCGCGGCCAGCAGCACCAGCCCGCCGAGGCCGAGGCCGGAGGCCAGGACCCACCGCTCGCCCCACCGGTCCGCGGCCGCGCCCCAGGCGGCGAGCGTCAGGACCAGCCCGGCGGTCGGGCAGGCGGCCAGCAGCCCGGCCTGCGACAGGGACAGGCCCTCGTCGCGCAGGGCGGGGATCAGATAGGGCAGGCCGAACTGGAACGCGCAGCCGGAGATCATCGCGACCATGCCGACGGCGAGCACGATCCACCGCTGCTGGCCGTCCTGGTCGTCTCCCATGCGCCGCAGCTCATCAGAGGGACGGGCGATCCGGCAGGGGTGTCTACCAGTTGGACGGGGCGGCGGACCGGCCCGCCGGCGGCCACCCCGCTCCGCCCGTCACGCCGACCGCTCGGCGAGCCACCGTGGCGGCTCCACAGCGCCCCGTCCGGGCTGCCGCACCAGGACCGCGACGCAGACCCGCCACGCCGACCGCATACCGCCCCGTCACGGCTGCCGCACCAGGACCGCGACGCATACCGCGACGCATACCGCGACGCATACCGCGACGCAGACCGCACGCCGCTGCCGTACCAAGACCGCATACCGCCCCGTCACGGTTGCTCCGCGATCTCCCCGATCCGCATGATCCGGCCGTGCGAGTCCAGCACCACGTCGTACGCGTTCCCGTAGCAGCCCTCCGTGCTCCCCGGGTCCCGCTCGCCCAGGCACTCCTCCAGGTGGCCGAGCACCTCCTCCAGCCGCACCGGCTTCGTCGGGTCGACGTTCGGCCGGTCCACCAGGCTGGCCTCGACCCCCGCCGACGCGAAGCCGTAGCGGGCCGGTTCGCCGGAGGCCTCGTAGCGGGCCTCGTCGCAGAGGTAGCGCGCGGGCTGGGCGACGACCTCCGTGCCCTCGGCGGCGACGACCACCAGGACGGTGTGGCCCGGGCGTTCGGTCGGGGTCGGGGTGGCGCACTCGACGACCGGCGCGGGGGAGGTGTCCATGGTGGGCTCGGGGCCGCCGAGGTCCCCGTCCTGGTCGTCCTCGTCGTCGTACGCGCCGTCCGCGACGGCGGCGGCCGAGGCGGCGGCCACGGTGGGCGCCGAGTCGGCGGGGGTGCAGGCGGAGAGGGTCGCGGCTGCGGCGGAACAGGTCAACAGGGCGGCGAGGAGGGTTCGGTGCACGGCCATGGCACTAGTGTCTCCGAGCGGCGGGCGGACGTCGTCACCCAGGTCTCACGCCCGGTCCACGGGCTGTGGTTCCCGCCCCCGCCGGACGTGCGGATCCGGCGGGGGCGGGGGTCTCAGGGGGTGGGGGTCTCGGGGGCGGGGTCTCGGGAGGCGGGCGCCTCAGGAGGCGGGGACGCGGCCACCGCCCCGGGCCGGCCCGCGGCCGGCCTCAGCGCACCGGCTCGGCCACCGGCCGCGGCACCTCGTACGCCTCGCGCACCCGGGCCTGCGCCCCGGCCCCGGCCCCGAGGTGGTCGAGCCCCAGCAGCGCGGCGCCCAGCACCGGCGGTGCGACGACGACCCGCGGACGGGCCAGCGGGGCCGCCCGCGCCAGCCGGGCCGTCAGGTTGTCCAGCAGCAGCGGCTGCCGGGAGGCGAGCACTCCGCCGCCGAGGACCACCGGGGCCGGGCTGTCGAGCAGGTCGAGCCGCCCGAGCGCCACCACGGCCAGCCGGACGATCTCGTCGGCCTGCCGGTCGATCAGCTCCAGCGCGACGGCGTCCCCGTCCCGGGCGACCGCGAACAGCACCCGGACGATCTCGTGCAGCCGGTCGGGCGGCAGCTGGCCGAGGTGGACGGCCTCGGCCACGGCGCCGGCGCTGGGCAGCCCGAAGTGCGCGGCGATGGCGGGGGCGAGCGCGGTGGGCCCGCCGCGCCCGTCCTCGGCGCGCACGGCGTGCCACATGCTGGTGGCGGCGAGGCCGGAGCCGCCGCCCCAGTCGCCGGTGAGCTCGCCGAGGGCGGGGAAGCGGGCGGTGCGGCCGTCGGGCAGCAGGCCGACGCAGTTGATGCCGGCGCCGCAGACCACGGCGACGCCGCGCGGGCCGTCGGTGCCGGCCCGCAGCAGACCGAAGGTGTCGTTGACGACGGTGTTGCTGACGCCCCAGGGGTGGGCCTCCAGCGCCCTGCGCAGGCCCTCCTCCTCGACCGGCAGGTCGGCGTTGGCGAGGCAGGCGCTGACGTGGCTGGTGAGGACGCCGTTCCAGGACGGGTGGCCGGCCGCGGCGGCGGCCTCCCGCACGAGCGGGGCGAGGCCCGCGACGGCTGCGGCGCCGCCGATCCGCTGGGGTGCGAAGCCGCCGCCGCGGGCGGTGCCGCGGACGGTGCCGTCGAGCCCGATCAGGGCGACGTCGGTCTTCGAGTTGCCGGCGTCGATGGCGAGGACGCCGGGCAGGAGTGGTTCGGGCTGGTGGGTCATCAGGTCCCCGCGGCTCGTACGTGGCCCGGCCGTGGTCGTCGGCCGGGGGTGCCCGGCCGTGTACCGGCCGGGGTGGTCGGTCTCCTCGCACCGCCCGGCCCGCGACACCCTCGTCTCGCGGGCCGGGCCGGCTCCGGGGCGTCAGGCCCAGGCGAGGTGCTCGCGGTTGTGGGCGAGCAGCCGATCGGTGAGCCGGTCGGCGAGTTCGATCTGGCCGACCAGCGGGTGGGCGAGCAGGGCGTCGAAGACCCGGTCGCGGCCGCCGTGCAGGGCGGCGTCGAGGGCGAGGTGCTCGTAGGCGGTGACGGCGGCGACGAGGCCGGCGTAGAGCGGTTCGAGCGGGCGCTGGGGCATCGGGCGGACGCCGTCGGGGCCGACCTCGGCGGGCACCTCGACGACGGCGTCGTCGGGCAGGAACGGCAGCACGCCGTCGTTGCGGGTGTTGACGACCTGGACGGACGTCCCGCCGTCGGTGCCCAGCAGGGCGGCGATGAGCTGGACGGCGGCCTCGGAGTAGAAGGCGCCGCCGCGTTGGCCGAGCAGCTCGGGCTTGGTGTCGAGGGCCGGGTCGGCGTACATCTCCAGCAGCCGGCGCTCGATCTCGGCGACCTGGGCGGCCCGCGAGCCCTGGGCCCGCAGTTCCTCGACGACCGCGTCGTGCTGGTAGAAGTACCGCAGGTAGTACGAGGGGACGACGCCGAGGCGTTCGACCAGGGGCTGCGGCAGGTGGAGGTCCGCGGCGATCTCCTTGCCGAAGCCGCGGAGCAGTTCGGGCAGCACCTCGCGCCCGCCGGCCGCGCCCGGCGCGTCGAGCAGGGTGACTCCGCGCTCCCAGGTCAGGTGGTTGAGCCCGACGTGGTCCAGCCGGATCAGCTCCGGGGCGACGCCCAGGTGCGCCGCGAACTTGCGCTGGAAGCCGATGGCGACGTTGCACAGGCCGACGGCCTTGTGGCCGGCGCCCTGCAGGGCGCGGGTGACGATGCCGACGGGGTTGGTGAAGTCGACGATCCAGGCGTCCGGGTTGGTCCGGCGGACCTCCTCGGCGATGTCCAGGACGACCGGGACGGTGCGCAGGGCCTTGGCGAGCCCGCCCGCGCCGGTGGTCTCCTGCCCGACGCAGCCGCACTCCAGCGGCCAGGTCTCGTCCCGGTCGCGGGCGGCCTGGCCGCCGACGCGCAGCTGCAGCAGCACCGCGTCGGCGTCGGCGACGCCCGTCCCGACGTCGGTGGTGGTGGTGACGGTGGCCTGGTGGCCCTGCTTGGCGAAGATCCGCCGGGCGAGGCCGCCGATGAGCTCCAGCCGTTCGGCGGCCGGGTCGATCAGGACGAGTTCGCCGATCGGGAGGGTGTCGCGCAGCCGGGCGAAGCCGTCGATCAGCTCCGGGGTGTACGTCGAACCGCCGCCGACGATGGCCAGCTTGAGCGCGGACTTGCGTGCGGACATCAGCCCTTGACCCCTGTCAGTGTCACGCCTTCGATGAAGGCCTTCTGTGCGAAGAAGAAGAGGACGATCACCGGCGCCATCACCAGCAGGGTGGCGGCCATGGTGAGGTTCCAGTTGGTGTGGTGGGCGCCCTTGAAGGACTCCAGGCCGTAGGAGAGGGTCCAGGCGTCGTGGTTGTTGCTGGCGTAGATCTGCGGGCCGAAGTAGTCGTTCCAGCAGTAGAAGAACTGGAACAGTGCGACGGCGGCGATGGCCGGTCTGGCCATCGGCAGGACGACCCTGAGCAGGGTGCGCAGGTCGCCGCAGCCGTCGATCCGGGCGGCCTCGATGTACTCCTTGGGGATGGTCAGCAGGAACTGGCGCAGCAGGAAGATCGAGAAGGCGTCGCCGAAGGCCATCGGGATGATCAGCGGCCAGAGCGAGCCGCCGAGGCCGAGCTGCTTGGCCCAGAACAGGTACATCGGGATGACGGTGACCTGCGGCGGGAGCATCATCATGGCGATGACGGCCATCAGGGCGAGGTTGCGGCCGCGGAAGCGGAACTTGGCGAGCGCGTAGGCGACCGGCAGGCTGGAGACGACGGTCAGCAGGGTGCCGAGGCCGGCGTAGAGCAGGGTGTTGCGCCACCAGGTGAGGAAGCCGGGCGTCTCCCAGACCTTGCCGTAGTTGCCCCACTCCCAGGAGGTGGGCCAGTAGTCGGTGGTGAGCGCCTGCTGGTCGGTCATCACCGAGGTGAGGAAGGCGAAGACGAACGGCAGCAGGAAGAACAGGGCGGCGGCGATGGCCAGGGAGTGCACGGCGACCCAGTTGAGCAGGGCGCGGCGCCGGGCGGCCCGGGCGGCGGCCGTGCCGGGGGCGCGGGGGGTGCCGGCCGGGGAGGGCGCCTGGGTGAGCGTGGAGCTGAGAGTCATGATCGGGTCCTCACTGGTCCGCCGGGTCCGTCGATTGCTGCCGGCGAGCGCTGGGGCTTGTCTGACGATCCCTAGTCATCGCTCGCCATGAAGCCGGAGTTGCGGCGGAGCAGGACCGAGGTGACGGCCATCGAGATGGCGAACAGCACCAGGGCGACGACGCACGCCGCGCCGTAGTTGAAGCGCTGGAAGCCGAGGTTGTAGACCATCTGCGGCAGGGTCCAGGTGGAGCCCTGCGGGAACCCGGGTTCGAACTGCTGGCCCGAGTTGCCCGCGATGCCGCCGGCGACCTTCCCGGCGACGATCGCCTGGGTGTAGTACTGCATGGTCTGGATGACCCCGGTGACCACCGCGAACATGATGATCGGGGAGATGTTCGGCAGCGTGACGTACCGGAACCGCTGGACGGGGCCGGCACCGTCCAGTTCGGCCGCCTCGTACTGCTCCCTGGGGACGTCGAGCAGGGAGGCCATGAAGATGACCATCAGGTCGCCGATGCCCCACATGGCGAGCATGGTGAGCGCGGGCTTGGACCAGTTCGGGTCGGCGAACCACCCGGGCTGCGGCAGCCCCAGCTCCCCGAGGAAGTGGTTGACCGGGCCGGTGCCGGGGTTGAGCAGGAAGGCGAAGGCGACGGTGGCGGCCACCGGCGGTGCCAGGTAGGGCAGGTAGAAGGCGGTGCGGAAGAAGCCGACACCGGTCTTGACCTTGGTGATCAGCAGTCCGATGCCGAGGCCGAAGGCGACCCGCAGGCCCACCATGACGACGACCAGCCACAGGGTGTTGCGCAGGCCCTGCCAGAACGCCGGGAGGTCGTTGAAGACGTAGTCCCAGTTCTGCAGGCCGTTCGGGGTGGGGGCGCCGAAGCCGTTGTACTTGGTGAAGGAGAAGTAGACGGTGGAGATCAGCGGGTAGAGGAAGAAGACCGCGAAGCCGATCAGCCAGGGGGAGAGGAAGGCGAGGGTGCGGGCCGCCTCCCGGCGGCGCTTCCGGCGCAGCAGGTGCTGCGTGGAGGGCGCCGCCGGGTCGGTGGGGCCGGTGCCCTTGCGGGTGCCGAGCGCGAGTGACATGGGAGCTCCGTGGGCGGTGCCGCTACTTGGCCTGGGCGATGGCCGAGTCGATCTCCTTGGCGGTGGCGGCCAGGCCGGCCTGGAGGTCGGCCTGCTTGCCGGACTCGTGGGCGTACCCGAGGTTCTGCAGGGAGACGATGTAGCCGCCGCCGTTGACGCTCGCCGGGGTGGTGCCCGAGCCGGGGTTCTTGGCGATGTCCAGGAAGGTCTTGAAGTTCGGGTCGCTGATCAGCTTCGGCGAGTTGAGTGCGTCGAAGGTGCTCGGCACGTTGTGGATGGCGTTGGCGAAGTTGACGACCGCGTCGGTGTCGGTGGTCAGGTACTTGACCAGCTCCCAGGCTGCGGCCTGCTTCTTGCTGCCACTGGCGATGCCGATGATGGTGCCGGTCTGGTAGCCGCGGCCGTAGGTGGCGGCCTGGTCGTCCGGGACGGGGAACGGCGCGGTGGCCCAGTCGAAGTCGGGCTTGTTCTCGGCGAGCGAGGCGGTGCGCCACTCGCCGTCGATGGCCATCGCGACCTGGCCGGTGTGGAAGGGGTTCTTGGCGCTGAACTCCTCGCCGAAGGCGGAGCGGTACTTCTCCAGCTTGTCGTAGCCGCCGAGCTTGTCGACCAGGCCCTTCTGCCAGGTGAGCATCGCGCCGACCTTGGGGTCGGAGGCGATGGTGGACTTGCCCGCGGCGTCGAAGTACGTCGGGCCGTACTGGCCGAGGAAGTGCTCGGTGGTGGACTCGTAGCCGTGGTAGAGCGGCATGAACCCGAGCTGCTTGTAGCCGTCGCCGTCGGCGACGGTCAGCTTGGCGGCCGCGTCGGCGAACTCGCTGAAGGTCTTCGGCGGGGCGGTGATGCCGGCGGCGGCGAAGGCCTTCTTGTTGTAGTAGAGGCCGAAGGCGTCGCCGAGCAGCGGCAGGGAGCACTGGTTGCCCTGGAACTGCGTGTAGTCGAGCATCGCGGCCGGGAAGGTCTTGGCGGCGTCGATGCCGCTCTTGGCCAGGAGGGGCTTGAGGTCGGCGAAGGCCTTGGTCGAACAGAACATGCCGACGTTGTTGGTGGTGAAGGAGGAGACCACGTCGGGCGCGTCGTCGCCGCCGGCCCGCAGGGCCTGGTTGACCTTGTCGTCGGCGATGTTGCCGACGGCCTTGACGTGGATGTTGGGGTGGGCCTTCTCGAAGGCGGCGATGTTGTCGTTGATCGCCTTCACCTCGTTGTCCTGGCTCCAGCCGTGCCAGAAGGTGATGGTGACGTCCTTGCCGCTGGCCGAGTCGTCGTTGCCGCCCGCGTCGTTGCTGCCGGTGCAGGCGGTGGCGAGCAGGGCCAGGACGGCACCGCCGGTGACGGCGGCGAGCGTGCGGCGGCCTCTGCGGGAGGTGGTGGGGTGCACTTCGAGGTCCTCCTGGGGGTGCGCGGGCAGGCGTCATTGCCTCTGGTCCCGCGTTCGGGGGTTGGGGAGAGGTGGGTGCAGGGGGGCGTTCGGGGGGCAACGGGTGCGCAGGCGTCGGTGGGTGGGCGTCCGGGGGCGGCGTCGGTGGGCGGTGTCAGTGGGTGGTGAAGACCGCCTCGCGGGCGTCGGCCAGAGCGCGTTGCAGCGCGCCGAGCAGGACGGGCGAGTCGGGCAGGGCGCTGCTGCGGACTTCGGGCCGGGCGATGGAGAGCCGGGCGAGCTCGTCCTCGACGAGCGCGCGCAGGCGTTCCCCGCCCGCGCTGGGCACCGCGCCGGAGAGGACCACCAGCTGGGGGTCGACGACGGCGACGATGACGGTCAGCCCGACGGCGAGCCGGCCGGCCAGCTCGGTGAGGAACGCGTCGCCGGCGCCCGGGGTCTCCAGGGCCTTGGCGATCGACTCCTCGGCAGTGGGTGCGCCGAGTCCGTGCTCGCGGGCGAGGGCGCGGACGGCGGGTGCGCCGACCAGGGCCTGGAACCCGCCGAACTTGCGGCGGCGCGCGTCCCACTCGACCGGTGAGCCGGGCACCGGCATGTAGCCGACCTCCCCGGCGCCGCCGGTGAAGCCGCGGTGCAGCCGGCCGGCGATGACGATCGCGGCGCCGGTGCCCGCGCCGGCCCAGAGCAGGACGAAGTCCTCGGAGCCCCGGGCCGCGCCGGAGGCCTGTTCGGCGACGGCGGCGAGGTTCACGTCGTTCTCGATCGACACCGGCGCGCCGATCGCCGCGGAGAGCTCCTCGACCAGGTGCGGCGAGTGCCAGCCGGGCAGGTGGGAGGCGTAGCGCAGCTTGCCGGTGACGGGGTCGGGGGCGCCGCCGACGCCGATCGCGGCGGTGCGCAGGCAGTCCTCGGGGAGCCCGGCGGCCCGGACGGCGGCGGCGACGGCGGCGGCCACGGTGGCGACGGTCTCGGCGGCGGGCACGCCCTTGGTGGGCACGGTGTGCTCGGCGAGCGTGGTGCCGGTGATATCGGCGACGGCGACCCGGATCCCGCTGTTGGTGACGTCGACGCCGGCGACGTGCGCGGCGGCCGGGTTCACCTGGTACAGCTGCGCGTTGGGGCCGGGGCCGCCGGCGGTGGTGCCGACCGGCAGGACCAGCCCGGCGGCCTCCAGCCGGGCCAGCAGCTGGGAGGCGGTGGGCTTGGAGAGGCCGGTCAGGGTGCCGATCTGGGTGCGGGAGAGCGGGCCGTTCGCCAGCAGCAGTTCGAGGGCGGCGCGGTCGTTGATGGCGCGCAGCAGGCTGGGGGTGCCGGCGAGGGGGGCCTTGGCCGTGGTCTTGGTCACCCGCGAATCCTCCTCTTCCGGCTGGTCGGGCGCGCTCCCGGGTGGCTCCCGCGGGGGCTTCGCGCGAACTGTTAGGAAACTTTCCAGTCGCTTGGGAAGGACCGTACGGTTCCCGTCAGCGGGGTGTCAATGGCCCGCGGGCCGGAGGATGCCGAAGCGTTACCGGACAGCACGAAGCCCCGCCCCACCGCCGGGGAACGCGTGCGGTGGAACGGGGCTCCGGGTCCGGCCGTCGGAGGCCGGGGGCGTGCCGCTGGGGCTTGTCTGACCATTCCCGCCGCGCGCACGACGCCGTGCATCCCGCCTGGACGCACCGCCGAATCGTCCGAGTACGTCCAGTACGAGGACGCTCCGGCGGCACGCCCAGCCGGGCGCCCAACGCCGCGCGCCGATGCGACGCGAATGGTCAGACAAGCCCTAGTCGCCGGACTTCGGCATCGGTATCGCCTCGGCCGCCTTGAACCGGGCCGAGTTCGGATCGCTGAGCGCCGACGGCGGGGCCGGCTCGGAGGCCGGCGCGATCACCACGCCGGTGGCCGGGGGCGCCGCGGCGGCGGCCGCTGCGGCGGCCGCCGGGGTCTCCTCCTTGACCTTGATCCCGGCCTGGTCGAAGGCGGTCTTGAGGCGCTGGCGCAGCGCCCGGGAGACCACCGACGACTTGCCCGGCGCCGTGCGGGCCTCGATCCGGACCATCACCGAGTCCGCCGCGACCGACTCCAGGCCGAGGATCGACACCGGCGCCCAGATCAGCTCGTCGTACGGCGCCTCCTTGGACAGCGACTCGGCTGCCTCCCGGATCAGGTCCTCGACCCGCAGCAGGTCCTCCTTGTACCCGACCTGGACGTCCACCGAGGCCGTCGACCAGCCCTGGCTCATGTTGGCGATCCGCTTGACCTCGCCGTTGCGGATGTACCAGATCTCGCCGTTCGCGCCGCGCAGCTTGGTCACCCGCAGGCCGACCTCCAGGACCGTGCCGGTGGCCACCCCGGTGTCGATCTCGTCGCCGACGCCGTACTGGTCCTCCATGATCATGAAGACCCCGGAGAGGAAGTCCGTCACCAGGTTGCGCGCGCCGAAACCGATCGCCACACCGGCCACACCGGCGCTCGCCAGCAGCGGGGCCAGGTTCACGCCCAGCGCGGACAGCACCATCAGCGCGGCCGTGCCCAGGATCGTGAACGAGGCCACGCTGCGCAGCACCGAGCCGATCGCCTCCGAGCGCTGCTGGCGCCGCTCCGGGTTCACCACCCCGGTGTTCGCCAGCAGCCCGCCGAGCCGGCTCTCCTCCTGGTGCTCGTGGGAGCGCGCCATCCTGGCTATCAACTGGGTGATCAGCTTGCGCACCACGGCCCGCAGCACCAGGGCCAGCAGCACGATGAAGACGATCCGCACCCCGCCGGCCAGCCAGCCCTGCCAGTGCGTGTCGAACCAGCTGGCGGCCTGCTTGGTGGTGTCGCTGACCTCCTGCGCGCTGGTCGGGATTCTCAGGTCCAGCTGCGGCAGCTGCGGCGCGGTCGGGCTGGGGGCCGGCGTCGGGGTGGTGAGCGTCGAGGACGCGTCGGCGGGGCCGGTGGCGCCGGAGCGGAACACGTGCGGGACCTTCCTGCAGGGGGCGTGGCGGGCCCGCGCCGCGGCACGCGGCCCGCGGACCGTCCGGCTTAGCCTAGCCGCCACCGGGCACCCGCCCCGACACGCCGGAGGGCGTACCGGACGGCCCGGACGCCCCGTCAACGCCCCGGTGCGCTCCCCCGGCCGCCGGGGCCCGGGGCTGCTCCGACCGGCCGAGTCGTCCTCCGGGAGGGTTCCCGGGGGCACCCCGGCGGCACCCGGGTGCAACCCGACCCTCCCCAGGGCATACCGGCTATGACAGAGACCACACCCGCAGTTCCGGTCAGGTCCGTTACACAGGAGTGGTGGCGCCGTACGAAGGCGTAAGGCGACACTGGGGGAGATCACACACCAGTTGTGCGATCCAACCGCTCGTCCCGGCGCGAGCCACGCGCCGCAGGCGTCCAAGGAGGCATCCGTGCCGCATGTCCTGGTCCTCAACGCGTCCTACGAGCCACTCGGCGTCGTATCGATGCGCCGCGCACTCATCCTGGTCCTCAACCACAAGGCGGTCAGCCTGGAGGACACGGGAGTCACTCTGCACAGCGCCACCAGCGCCCTCCCGGCGCCGTCCGTCGTCCGTCTGACCCGTTTCGTCCGGGTCCCGTTCTGCGGGCCCGTCCCGCTCACCCGCCGGGCGCTGTTCGCCCGCGACCACGGCCGCTGCGTCTACTGCGGGGCCGCCGCCACCAGCGTCGACCACGTCATCCCGCGCAGCCGGGGCGGCCAGCACCGGTGGGACAACGTGGTGGCGGCCTGCCGCCGCTGCAACCACACCAAGGCCGACCGCCACCTCACCGAACTCGGCTGGCGGATGAAACGCCAGCCCGCCCCGCCCAGCGGACTCGCCTGGCGGATCATCGGCACGGGCATCAAGGACCCGCGCTGGCGGCCCTACCTGGAGCCGTACGGCGGAGCCGACCAACTGCGCGCCCCGCAGTGGGGCGAGTACGAACACCTCGACCATACCGAGCCCGGCCACACCGTCCCGCTCGGCCGGGCGCACGCTGCCCACCCCGCCCCGGTCCGCCGCGGCGAGCAGCCCGAGCCGCTCTCCGCCTGATCCCGTTCCACAAGGGCCTGCCCGTCACACCGTCGGTACGCCTCATGGGCCGCCGCGCCCCCCACCGGGGAGCGCGGCGGCCCGCCGCGTTGCGGGCGGCCGGGCGCGGTGCCGGGCGGCCGGGCGGCCGGGCGGCCGGGCGCGGTGCCGGGCGGCGGGGCCCGACCCTACGGCTTCGGCGCCGTCGTACCGCTCGGGGTGGCCGCCGGCGGGGCGGCCGGGGCGCTGGGGGTCGTCGTCGGGGTCGGGGTCGGCGCGGGGGTGGCCGGGGTGCCGCCCGGCTGGACCGGCGGTGTGACCGGCGGCTGCGGCTGCCCGGGCGTGGTGACGGCGTACAGCTCGACGCCCCACAGCGAGTAGCCGTACTTGGTGGCACGCGAGACGCCCTGCATGCGCACGAACCGGGCGCCGGGCGCGTCGAACCGCACGGTCTCGTCGCCGCCCTTGCCGTTGTCCACCGTCGCCGCGTCCGTCCAGGTGCTGCCGTCCGCCGAGACCTGGATCTTGTACGAGGAGGCGTACGCGGACTGCCAGTGCAGCACCGCCGCGCCCAGCCTGGTCGCCTGCGGCAGCTCCAGCTGCACCCAGGCGTCGTCCTTGGCCGGCGAGGACCAGCGGGTCTTCGGGTCGCCGTCGACGACCGACGCGACCGGGAAGTCCGCCGTCTCGTCGCCCGAGGAGGTGGCCTTGGCGCCGCGCGCCAGGTCGGCACCGCCGGTGGGCGGCACCACGTGCACCTGGAGCACCTGCTTGACGGTGGTCGTGCCGGCCACGAACTGCACCGGCACCTGGTACGTCCCGGACGGCGTGCCCGGGGCGGCGCTGACCAGCAGCGGCACGCCCACCCGGCCGCCGCGGGGCACGGTGACCCCGCCCGCGGGGGCCACGGTGAGGCCCTTGGCGGCGGCCGGCACCTCGGTGCGCAGCTCGCCGCTGGTGCCCTCGGGCCGGCCGGCCTCGACGGTGGCCCGGGCCTGGGCGGGGGCGGCCGCGCCGGTCACCACGTCCACGGACGGGTCGGTCAGGCTGAGCCGGGCCGCCGGGACGTCGGCGTACCAGGGGATGACCTGGTTGACGACCGGTGGGTCGCCGCCCGGCTTCCAGGTGAGCCGGAACGCGTCGGCGAGCTGCCCGCCGGCCTGCAGCTCGTTGTAGCCGGGCTGCACGGTGCCGATGTCGGTCCAGGTGCCGTCCTGGCGGCGCACCGCGACGGTGGCGGTGGCGTGCACGTTCGGGTCGGTGAGCACGGTGAGCCGGTCGAGCGGCCGGGCCGAGCCCAGTTCGACGGTGAGCGGCTCGTCCTGCGCGGTCGGTGCCTTGGCCGCGCGGTACGCGGTGTCCGGGTTGCCGTCCAGGACGGCGGCCGCGGAGGACCCGGGCAGCGCGGCGGGGCCGCCGGTCACGCTGGTGGGCGCGTCCTCGGGCGCGGTGACGGTGAACTCGCGGACGGCGACGGCGGTCTTCTGCGCCGCGGTGGCGCGCAGCCGCACGGCCCGGACGACGGCGCCGGCCGGCAGCTGGGCGCTGACGGTCTTCTGGTTCCGGACGACGGCGAGCTGCTTCCAGCCGCCCTCGCCGGTGGAGTACTCCAGCACGCCGTCGCGGATGTAGTCGTCGACGGCGGTCCGGCCGTCCTGCCCGCTGCCCCAGGAGCCCATCAGCACGGTGACGCTGCCGACCGGGCGGCCGCCGCCGAGGTCGACGCCGACCGCGTCGCCGGGCTGCGGGGGAGCGGAGCTCCAGTAGAAGGTGTCGGCCACGCCGTCGGTCATCAGCGCGGGCAGGTGGTCGTGCGCGGTGCCCATGGTGCTGGTGGGGGTGACCCCGCCGCCGACCACGCCGGCCCAGTTGTCGGCGGCCCGGACGGCCCGGTCCAGGAACGGGTCGAGCACGCCCGCACCGATCGTCGCCGGGCTCTGCGCGAGCAGTTCGCGCCGCTGGTTGAGCTGGACCCGGGCCTTCCAGGCGGCGGCCCCGTCGCCGCCGTGCTGGGCCAGCAGCATGTCCAGGGCGGCCTGTCCGGCCAGCCCGTAGTCGTGCAGCGGGGCGAGCCAGGGCGCGGCCTCGGCGGCCAGCTGGGCGGTGGCCTCGGTGCCGGAGAGGGTCTGCTGGGCGGTGGCCATCGCGGTGAAGGCGTCCCGCACCGGCGCGGCGGCCTCTATCAGCTTGGCGAGGTCGGGGGCGGCGCCCGAGGTGGGCTCGGCGGCGGCCCAGAACCGGTCGAGCAGCGGCGTCAGGTAGCCGGACTCCTGCTTGGACAGCGGCGAGGAGGAGCTGTTGCCGGCCAGCGCGGTGACGGCGGACAGCGCCGTCCCGACGGGCGTGGCGCTGGTGCCGTTCGGCCCGGCCAGCGAGCGCACCGCGGCCTGCCAGGACTCCTCCGGCTTGTACCCGGTCGGGTTCCAGGCGAAGTCCCCGGCGGTGGCGAGGGCTATCCGGGAGGCGACGGGCTGCTGCATCGCGCCGGTCAGCATCACCGCGGAGCGGGTGGCCACCTCCGGCTCGCGGCCGGTGTAGGCGCCGAGGAAGAGCCGGTCCGGGTTGGCGTCGTTGACCGGGTAGTTGTCCATGGTGACCAGCGGGTGGCCGTACAGGTCGCCGGTCTCGGCGGCCTGGGCGCCGGTGATCTTCTCCGGGATGACGCCGACGCCGCTCCACGCCACCTGCACGCCGCCCGGCAGGGCCGCGGCCAGCGCCTTGCGGTACGGCGTGGCGCCCTGCTTGTGGTACTCGGTGGGCACCACGGACAGCGGGGCCAGCCCCGGGTTCCGCGCGATCAGCCGGTCGTTCACCTTGGCCACCAGGGCGGCCTGGGCCTTGGCGGCCGCGGCCGGCCCGGTGCCGTAGGCGGAGCGGTCGTCGTCGCAGTGCCACTCGTCGTAGCTGACGTCCAGGAACTGCAGCTGGAAGGCGGTGAAGCCGAGCTTGCGCAGCCCGTCCAGCTTGGCGACCAGCGCGTCGACGTCCTTGCCGGAGCTGAAGCAGAGCGACTGCCCCGGGTCGATGGCGTAGCCGAGGGTGACGTGGTTCTGGCGGGCCCGGAAGCCCAGTTCGCGCAGCTCGTCGGCGCGGGCGGCGGGGTAGGGGTCGCGCCAGCGGGAGAGCCGGAACGGGTCGTCGCCGGGCGCGTAGAGGTAGAAGTTCTGCTTGGAGCGGCCGAGGAAGTCGACCTGGTCGAGGCGCTGCTGGGCCGTCCACGGGCTGCCGTAGAAGGCTTCCGCGGTGCCGCGCACCGGCGCACCGGTCGGCCAGTCCCGCAGCGTGATCCCGGGCAGGCCGAGCCCGGCGGCGCCGGCCGCCTGCCCCTGCCCGGCCGGGACGGCGGCGAGCAGCTGGCGCAGGCTCTGCGCCGCGTAGAAGGTGCCGGTGGCGTCGGCGCCGGCGAGCACGACCACGCCGTAGGTGCCGCCGCCCTGGGCGGGCAGCTGACCGGCCGACAGCACGTAGCCGCCGGTGGGCATCCCGGTGGTCGAGGGCACGGCGGTGCCGGCCGCGGCGGCCAGGTCGTGCAGCACCCCGTCCACCGCGCCGTCGGCGTCCTCGGCGGCGCCGCCGACGTACACCACCAGCGATCCGGCGGCCGGCGTGCCGGCGTCGGCCTGCGAGGTCACCGTCGTCGCGCCGGCGACGCCCAGCACCTCCCGGACGGCGTCGACGGCGCCGCGGTCCGCCTTGGGCGCGGTCACCAGCGCCACCGTGTCGGGGACGGCGACGGCCTTGCCGGCCACCGTCTGCTCCTGCGGGCGAGGGAACACCTGCGGGTTCGTCATGCTCCCCAGCGGGGTCTGCGGCGCGGTGCTGACCACGTCCGGCCCCGGCACCGCCGCGTACGCCGCCGACGGCACCGGCCCGGCGAGCATCCCGCCGAACACCGCCGCGGCCGCGACCCCCGCCGCGATCTGCATGGTCCGGCGCCCCGGCCGGCCCGCCGCGCGCCCGGCCCGTTCGGCCCGCACCGAGGCCAGCAGCGGCTCGGTGCCCTTGAGGTCGGCGATCAGCCGGTCCGCGGTCTTCGGGGCCAGTTGACGGCACGTCCGGGCCGTGGCCCGCCGCGCGGCCAGGGCCGCCGGGTGGTGGAGCACCTCGCGCAGTGCCGGGGCCTGCTCCAACTGCTGCCGCAGCCGCCGCCCGGCCGCAACGGAAACTCGGGCTTGCACAGGAGCCTCCTCGCCAGGCTGGACCACGTCGCCGCAACCCCACCAGCTGGCCAACCCGGTGTCAACGTCGCCGACGGCTATGACGGGTTTGTCCTGATTGGAGAATTCGGTGAAGCCCTCGCGCGCACCTCGTGCCGGTCGCCCGTTCCGCCTCCCCACTCGTGTCGCACAGGGTGGTCGGGGCGTCACGCGGGTAGGACTGTGGTCGTCCTGACCAGGCGTTGCCGAGACATCGCAGGAGCCGCGAGTGGCCGCTTATCTCGACCGTGACGGAGCCGACGGGCTGAAGGTGCCGGCGCAGGACGCGCCGCCACCACCGGCCGAACTGGTGGCACTGGCGCAGGCGTACGGGGTGGACACCCGGCACCCGGGGCCGGGCGGGTTGACCGTGGGGGCGCGGACGCTGGTCGCGGTGCTGGCGGCCCTGGGGGTGGCGGCCGGCACTCCGGAGCAGGTCCACGAGGCGCTGGAGCGTCACCGCACCGCCCAGCGGGCCCGGTTGCTGCCGCCGTGCGTCGTGGTGCGGGCCGGCCGGCGCACCGCCCTGGACGTGCCCGCCGACGCCCGGCTGCACGTCGAACTGGAGGACGGCGGCGTCTGGGAACTGCCGCGCGGACACGCGCACTGGCTGCCCGCCGACCTCCCGCTCGGGCGGCACACCCTGAAGGCCCGGACGGGCAAGGGCGAGGCCGAGGCCGCGCTGATCGTCGCCCCCGAACGGCTGCCCGCGCTCCCCGGCCGCGGCTGGGGCTTCCTCGCCCAGCTGTACTCCGTCCTCTCCGACCGCTCCTGGGGCATGGGCGACCTCGGCGACCTCGCCGAACTCGCCCAGTGGGCGGGCGCCGGCCTCGGCGCCGCCTTCGTCCAGATCAACCCGCTGCACCAGGCCCTGCCCACCGCCCCCGCCGACCCCTCGCCCTACCGGCCCTCCTCCCGCCGCTTCGCCGACCCGGTGCACCTGCGCGTCGAGGCGCTCCCCGAGTACGGGTACCTGACGGCCGGCCAGCGCGCCGAGGCGGAGGAGCTCGGCCGCCGCGCCGCCCGGCTGCGCGACGAGGTGCTGGTGCACGACGGCCTGATCGACCGGGACGCCGTCTGGGCGCTCAAGCGCGAGGCCCTCGAACTGCTGCACGAGGTGCCGCGCGGTGCCGGCCGCCAGGCCGCCTACGAGGCGTACCAGCGCCGCGAGGGCGAGTGGCTGCGCCGGCACGCGCTGTGGAACGCGCTCGCCGAGGAGCACGGCGCCGACTGGCACGGCTGGCCGAAGGGGCTGCGGCACCCGGACGGCCCGCAGGTCGAGCGGGCCGCCAAGGAGCTGGCCGAGCGCGTCGAGTTCCACCGCTGGCTCGCCTGGCAGGTCGACCAGCAGCTCGACACCGCCCAGCGGGCCGCACGGCAGGCCGGCATGCCGGTGGGCCTGATCCACGACCTGGCCGTCGGCGTCCACCCGGACGGCGCCGACGCCTGGGCGCTCCAGGACGTGCTGGCCGGCGGCATCTCGGTCGGCGCCCCGCCGGACGCCTTCAACGCCCACGGCCAGGACTGGGGCCTGCCGCCCTGGCGCCCGGACGCGCTGGCCGCCGCCGGCTACGCCCCGTACGCGGAACTGCTGCGCGCCGCGGCCCGGCACGCCGGGGCGATCCGGATCGACCACGTGATGGGCCTGTTCCGGCTCTGGTGGGTGCCGGACGGGCACCCGCCGACCGAGGGCGCCTACGTCCGCTACGACGCGGAGGCGATGCTCGGGGTGCTGGCCCTGGAGGCGCACCGGGCCGGGACGGCGGTGATCGGCGAGGACCTCGGCACGGTGGAGCCGGGCGTGCGCGAGGAGCTCGCGGCGCGCGGGATCCTCGGCACGTCGGTGCTCTGGTTCGAACGGGACTGGCAGGCGGCCGGCGAGGTCCTCGCCCCGGACCGCTGGCGCCCCGGCTGCCTGGCCACCCTCACCACCCACGACCTGCCGAGCACCGCGGCCCGGCTCTCCGGCGAGCACGTCGAGCTGCGCCACCGGCTCGGCCTGCTGGCCCGCCCGCTCGGCGAGGAACAGCAGGAGGCGGCCGCCGAGCTGGCGGACTGGCGCGCGGTGCTGACCGGCCGGGGGCTGCTCGCACCGGGCGAGCCGCTGTCGATGCCGGCGCTGTACCGCTTCCTGCGCGCCACCCCGGCGGAGCTGATCGGGGTCTGGCTGCCGGACCTCGTCGGCGACCCGCGCCCGCAGAACCTGCCCGGCACCTGGGACCAGTACCCGAACTGGCGCCTGCCGGTCGCGGACGGCGAGGGCGGCCCGGTCACCCTCGACCGGCTGGCCGCCACCCCCGCCGCCCGCCTGCTCGCCCACCTGCTGGCCCCGCCCAGCCCCCACCCCACCGTCTGACCCCCTGCGCCCCCGGGCCCCACCCCGGGGACCCCCACCCGCCCGGCCCCACCCCCGCCCGTCACCCCTACGCACCCCCGCCGCCAGCCGCCCCCGCGCACCCCCCGCCCCCGGAGGGCCGACCTCGTCGGGTCCGGTCCTCTCCCGTGCCCGCCTCCTTGCCGCCCGCAGGGCCACCCCGCCGTCAGCCGCCCCCGCGCACCCCCACCCCCCGGAGGGCCGACCCCGACGCGCGGAGGCGCATAAGCGGCGGGTAAGTTGGAAACGTGGACAAGAGGAACGCTTTGCGAGCCGGCGCGGTCTCCGCAACGGTCACGCTCATGATGCTGCTGTCGTCGCCCGCCATGGCCTACACCCGGGACGACGGTGACGACCCGGGTGCCGGCCTGAGCATCGGCCAGACCATCGGTCTGTACGTGCTGCTCCCGATCGCCGCCTTCGTGATCATCGCCGCGCTCGCCGGCATGCCGTACGGCAAGGCCAAGAAGAAGTAACCCACCGCGTCCACCAGGACCGCACGACGCCCGAGGGGGCGCCGGACACCGTCCGGCGCCCCCTCGGGCGTTCCTGTGCGTCCGCGGATCAGCGCCCGCCGGCCGCCGTGTCGACGGCCTGCGCCTTGAGCGCGCGCTCGATCCCGGCCCGGGCCTCGACGACCTGGCGCCGCAGGGCGGGCGCCGGCTCGGCCGAGGCCAGCCACGCGTCGGTCGCGTCCAGGGTGTCCTGGGTGACCTGCAGCGCCGGGTAGAGCCCGCCGATGATCCGCTGCGAGATCTCGTGACTGCGGGTCTCCCAGACCTCCTTGACGGCCGCGAAGTACTTGGCCGCGTACGGGGCGACCAGTTCGCGCTGGTCGGCCTGGTGGAAGCCGGCGATGACGGCCTCCTGCACGTAGTTGGTGAGGGTGTCCGACTCGACGACGGCGGCCCAGGCCTCGGCCTTGGCCTCGGCGGTGGGACGGGCGGCGCGGCAGGTGGCGGCGTGCTCCTGGCCGGCCGCGGTGTTGTCGCGCTCCAGCTCCTCCGCGATCCGGGCCTCGTCGGCGAGCCCGGTGGCGGCGAGTCGGGTGAGCAGGGTCCACCGCAGCTCGGTGTCGACGGCCAGGCCCTTGATCTCGACGGTGCCGTCCAGGAGGCCGGTGAGCAGGGCGAGCTGCCCCTCGGTGCGGGCGACGGAGGCGAGGGTGCGGGCCCAGGCGAGCTGGTGGTCGCTGCCGGGCTCGGCGGCGCGCAGGTGCTCCTCGGCGGCGGCGGCCCAGCGGGCGGTGCCCTCCTCGCGCCACTGCGGGTCGGCGTACGCGTCGAGGGCGAGCTTGACCTGCCGCTGCACGGACTGCACGACGCCGATGTCGCTCTCCCGGCCGATGCCGGAGAGGGCGAGCGCGAGGTAGTCGCGGGCGGCGAGCTCGCCGTCGCGGGTCATGTCCCAGGCGGAGGCCCAGCACAGCGCGCGCGGCAGGGAGTCGGTGAAGCCGCCGAGGTGCTCCGTGACGACGGCGAGGGAGTCCTCGTCGAGCCGGATCTTGGCGTAGGAGAGGTCGTCGTCGTTCAGCAGGACGACGGCCGGGCGGTGCCGCCCGACGAGCTCGGGCACCTCGGTGCGCGGGCCGTCGACGTCGAGCTCGACGCGGTCGGTGCGCACCAGCGCGCCGTCGGCGAGCTCGTACAGGCCGATGGCGATGCGGTGCGGCCGCAGCACGGCCTCGCCCTTGGCGCCGGCGGGCAGCGCGGGCGCCTCCTGGAGGACGGCGAAGGACTCGATCTCGCCGTCGGTGTTCAGCGTGATCGAGGGCCGCAGCACGTTGATGCCGGCGGTCTCCAGCCAGGCCGCGGACCAGGTCCGCAGGTCGCGGCCGCTGGCCTCCTCGAGGGCGCCGAGCAGGTCGGGGAGGCGGGTGTTGCCCCAGGCGTGGCGCTTGAAGTACGCCTGGACGCCCTGGAAGAAGGCGTCCTGGCCGACGTAGGCGACCAGCTGCTTGAGCACCGAGGCGCCCTTGGCGTAGGTGATGCCGTCGAAGTTGACCTGGACGTCCTCCAGGTCGTTGATGTCGGCCATGATCGGGTGGGTGGACGGCAGCTGGTCCTGCCGGTACGCCCAGGTCTTCATCTGGTTGGCGAAGGTGGTCCAGGAGTGCGGCCACTGGGAGCCGGGCGCCTCGGCCTGGCAGACGGCCTCGGCGTAGGTGGCGAAGGACTCGTTGAGCCAGAGGTCGTTCCACCACTCCATGGTGACGAGGTTGCCGAACCACATGTGGGCGAGCTCGTGCAGGATCGTCGCGGCGCGGGCCTCGTACGCGGCGTCGGTCACCTTGGACCGGAACACGTACTGGTCGCGGAAGGTGACGGCGCCCGCGTTCTCCATCGCGCCGGCGTTGAACTCCGGGACGAAGAGCTGGTCGTACTTCGCGAACGGGTAGGGGAAGTCGAACTTCTCCTGGAAGTAGTCGAAGCCCTGGCGGGTGACCGCGAAGATGGCGTCGGCGTCGAGGAACTCGCGCAGCGACGGGCGGCAGTAGACGCCGAGCGGCACCTTCTGGTCGCCGTTCTCGTAGCTGTCGAAGACGCCGACGTACGGGCCCGCGATCAGCGCGGTGATGTAGCTGGAGATGCGGCCGGTGGGCTCGAAGCTCCAGACCCGGGTGTCGCCGTCGCCGGCCGGGGTGGGGGTGGGCGAGTTGGAGACCACGACCCAGCCGGCGGGGGCGGTCACGGTGAAGGTGAACGCGGCCTTCAGGTCGGGCTGCTCGAAGTTGGCGAAGACGCGGCGGGCGTCCGGCACCTCGAACTGGGTGTACAGGTAGGTCTCGCCGTCGACCGGGTCGACGAACCGGTGCAGGCCCTCGCCGGTGTTGGTGTAGGCGCAGGTGGCGACGACGCGCAGCTCGTTCTCGGCCGCCAGGTCGGGCAGCGGGATCCGGCTGTCGGCGAAGCTCGCCGGGTCGAGCTGCGCGCCGTTGAGGGTGATCTCCTCGACGCCGGGGGCGACGAGGTCGATGAACGTGTCCGCGCCGGGGGTCGTGGCGGAGAACCGGACCACGGTGGTGGACCGGAAGGTGCCTCCTTCGCGGGCCGAGCTCAGGTCGAGCTCGATGTCGTACGCGTCCACGTGGAGGAGGTCGGCCCGGGTGCGGGCCTCCTCGCGGGTCAGGTTGGTGCCGGGCACTCGCTGCACTCCTTCGTCAGGCTGATGGTGCGAATCCTCCCACGGCCCGGCGGGCGGGCCCCCGAAAAAGCGCGAGCGGGGGGGGGGCCGGGGGCCCGGCCCCGGCCCCCCCCCCCCCGGGGTCCCCCGGGGCCGGTCCCGGGGGCACCCCGCCCCCGCGGCGGGCGGCCAGGAGTGACAACATACACC